>NZ_JBBKBU010000007.1:0-73414 GCF_037892835.1 Peptoniphilus sp. HCN-40583 | reverse complement strand
GCCGCCGCCACAACGGCGGTTTTTTTATTGCACTTAAATTATAAATCCAAGGTTTAAATTCAATTAGAGCTGTTATGAGAGGAAAGGGTTTACACAGAATATCGCATATGATATCATTTATCAATAAGCAGCCATAGTTAGAGGATCATATTTATGATTGCTATTATTGGCATTGTTATCAGGTATTAGATCGGAGGAAATGACATGAAAGATCCTTAGAAATCCGGCTTTGCTTTACCGGTTTCATATATAGTAAATTGTATAAAGTTTTAGACTGATCAATCATTAATAAGGAGGACATACGTGAAAGATAGATTATTTCAACGCATAGCGGCATTTACAATTTCGTTGTTACTTATATTCACATCTATGGGATCAGCAACTTTTGCCATTGGAGAGAAGGACACATTTGAAAAAGATGGAATAACATATAAAATTATAAAAGACAGAACAGAGGACACTCCTGGGGCCGTCCAAGTTGGTAATGGAAAATTTTCTATGACTATTAACAAAAAGAGCCTTCAAATACCAGAAACTGTTACCAATGATAAAAACGAAACTTTTAAAGTAGTAGCTATTGGAGACAAAGCCTTTGATAATAGTACAGAGGAAAATAGCTTAGGTAGCGTGACAATACCTGCTTCAGTGACTTCAATCGGCAAATCTGCTTTTTCAGATTTAACATCATTGAGCGACGTCCAATTTGCAGAAAATAGTCAGTTACAAGCTATTGGAGACAATGCATTTGACACTACATCTATTAAATCTATCAATATACCTGCTTCAGTAAAGACGATAGGTACGTCAGCTTTTACGAAGTGTAGTAAATTAACTTCTGTAGTCATACCTGAAGGGGTCACTTCCCTCGGAGACGAAGTTTTCTCACATAATAAGCAGTTACCATCTATAACTCTACCGGCCAGTTTAACTACAATGGGAAAGAATGTATTCAACAATTGTCCTAGCTTAAAGAATATATCTGTTACTCAAGGGAACACACTCTATGCCAGTGAAAATGGAGTGGTGTACTCAGCGGATAAAACGACAGTTATAAAGTATCCTGAAGGGAAAAAAGATACAGACTTTACTGTCCCGGCTTCAGTAAAAAACATAGGGGATTATGCATTCGCGAACAATAGCAATATTCAAAGTGTGAAATTACCGGAAGGAGTTAAAGTCCTTGGAAAGTATGCCTTTTCCAAATCTACTGGCTTGACGTCACTGGACCTGGGTAATAGCTTGGAGTCAATAGGAGACTTGGCTTTTTGGAATTGTTCTAGGCTTGAAACATTGACCATCCCAACCTCGTTGCATTCCATTGGAAGAAATGCCTTTTATGGGTGTAGTGATCTTAAGTTTGTGGTTGCTTCTGAAGAAACTAGAACGCTGTTGAAATCCTCTGGCATCGCTGACGATAACATTACGCTATCAGCACCAATTGCCGAGCCAACATTTGTAGTCAATGGTGTGATGTACAAGGTGTTGTCTGAGGCGAATGACGGTCAAAAAGGAACAGTCCAAATTGGGGATGGAAAAACTTTAGCAACCGATGCTAATGGAAGCCTTTCAATTCCGGCTAATGTCAAGAGAGATGAAAAGGACTATACTGTCGTATCCGTTGCTCCCTATGCATTTAAAGGTTCCAAACTTACTTCGGTGACTTTACCGGAAGGAATTAAAACCATAGGGAAAAGTGCATTCCGCGGAGCGCAATTAACATCTTTTGAAATGCCTTCTACCGTAGAACAAATAGACGAAAGCTCCTTTTGCATGGCCAGCAACTTGATGAAAATAACCCTATCTCCCAAGTTAAAGGTTATTCCAAAAGATGCCTTTTCCTATAGTGGTCTAAGAACAGTTGATCTTCCGGAGGGCATTACAGAAATTGGCGAGATGGCTTTTAGCAGTTGCAGCGATTTACAAAAGGTGAGTTTGCCTGCAAGCCTTACAACAATAAAAGAACAGGCTTTTTGGTGTGATGAGGCACTTCGAGAAGTCGTGATCCCCGTGGGGAGTAGGCTAAAAACAGTTGGTAAAATCGCATTTCAATGGTGCAATAGTTTAAAGGGCATTCAACTGCCTGACACCTTGGAGATTATTGAAGACAAAGCATTCAATAACTGCACGGCACTAAAAAGCATTGGCTTGACAAAAAACAATCAATTAAATAGTTTGGGAGAGAATGCCTTCCAATCTACTTCGATCACTAATTTTCATTATTCTGCTTCTCTAAATAAAGTTGGCAAGCGGCCTTTAGAAGGCTGTAATGGTTTAACAGAAATTACTGTTGCGAACAATAACCCCATGTTTAAGTCTGTGGATGGGGTCTTATTTAATAAAGATGGGACATCATTATTGCAATATCCGGCCAATAAAAAAGGCTCTAGCTACACAACACCGGCGGGCGTGAAAAAAATTTCGACTTATGCGTTTCAAGGGACATCGCCTAAATTGAGAGAGATTGTTATTGGAAAAGGCGTAGAAAACATTGAATCTCTTGCATTCCAGCAATCGAAAGTGGAAAGTATTTCAATTGCCGATTCTGTAACATCAATTGAACGACTCAGTTTTTACAAATGCCCCAATCTGGAAACATTGAAACTTCCTTCCGGCCTAAAAACAATGGTCACATATTTAATATGGGATTGTGAGAGCTTAAGCAATTTACAAATCCCTGCATCTGTAGAGAAGATTGAAAACTCCGCCGTTGGTAAATGCCCTGGCCTTTCTTCCATTGAAATTTTAGCAACACAAATGAATTCTATGGCAAAAGGTGCATTCTCTGTAACATCACCCGATTTGGTTGTGACAGTTACTAACAATGCTATAAAAAACATGGTTGTAGCTAGTGGTATTAGTGAAGCACAAGTTAAGATAAAGGACTCGCCACTACCTGTACCAAGCGGCTCTTTCACAGTGAATGGTGTCTTTTATAAAGTTCTTACAGAACCGGCTTCCGGAGAGAATGGCACTGTTCAAATCGGTGATGGGTCCAATGAAATTAAAGCAAAAGGTATTGTTACGATTCCTGCGACTATAAAAAATGAAGACAAATCCTATAATGTTATCTCTGTGGCATCAAATGCTTTGCTAAATAGCCTTGTTACGGAATTTCATTTACCAGATACGGTAAAAACCATATCAGATCATGCTCTCTACAAAGCTCCGGAGTTGACAATGTTTGAAATTCCTTCAGGCGTGGAGACGATAGGGGTTAATGCGATTAGCGGTTGCCATAAGCTAAAAGCGATCACTTATAAACCCGGCAGCCATTTGAAAAAGCTAGGAAATGGAGCCTTAAGTGATAATTCCGCACTTGAGACAATTTCTTTACCAAAGACGGTGAAGGATATTGGAAAATGTACGATGTTCTTTAACTATAGTCTGCGTGAGGTAAATTTTGAAGAAGGTTCTTCATGGACGGAATTGCCTGAAGGAACCTTTGCCCGCGATTCCAAGTTGGAAAGAGTTATTTTACCGGCCACCGTAACATCAATTGGCGATACTGCATTTTGGAATTGTAATGCGCTGAAAGACATTGATTTGACGAAAATCAGCAACATAGGCGAGAAAGCGTTCTTTCATTGTACTGGGCTCAATTCCATTGAGCTTAGCAACGACATTGAAGTATTAAAGGGCGGAACTTTTGAGGGTTGCACAGGACTTAGAAGTATTAAATTAGGAAGTGGCTTGAAGGTATTGGGCGACCTAATTCAAAAGGATGAAGATGAATTGACCGGCGTCTTTGAGGGCTGTACTTCTTTGGAAGAAATTAACATTCCGGAAAAAACGGATGTTATTGGTAAAAACACATTTAGAGATTGTAATAAGCTAAGAAGTATTGTTATCGAATCACCAGCATTATCAAAGGTTGGAGCAAATGCATTCTATCGAATGGCAAGCGACTATGTCATTACAGTCCAAAACGAAGCGGTCAAAAATAAACTGGTCTCCGAAGCATTGGTTGACGGCTCTCATATACGAGTAAAAAATGGTGAGTCATCAGAAACACCCACCGTTAAGCTTGTCGCTCAAGGAAATGGAGGATTAGGTAAGGTGGCTCAGGTTAAGGTTTCAAACATGCAAAATGGTAATTATCTGTTGGTTCAAATTACGAATCCCTCTGGTATAAATTCCATTTACGCAGTGCCTGTACCCCAAAACGGCTTAATGAACCTTACTTATGCCAAAGATAATCGTGTGACTGTATGGCTAACAGAACGTCAACCAAAAATGACCGCCGAAACACCAAATGCAGGTGGTAGAATCTTTGGATCGGCCTCTCTGTAGTCAATGGGGGATATCTATGAATAAAAAACGTAAAAGAATATCATCTATATTGGCGGGGATTTTATTATCATTTATTTTAGTAGTTCCAGCACATGCAGCACAGCCTGAAATAAAAGCATCTTATGATTCAGCAAGCGGAGCAGTTTCAGTATCTTCGACAGGCCTTGATCCGAACAAGATCTATCATCTGATTTCTATTCAGAAAGAAGATTCGGTTATTGCGTTAAAAAGCGGAGATTCTAATGCCGAGGGAAAAATAAAAGAAAAAATCCCGACGGGAAAATTGGAAAAAGGTTCTTACCATATTTATATTTATAGTAACGATGACGGTTCTGTGGTTGTAAGTAATACGTTCACAGTAGGCGGCGGGTCGGACAGTCCAGGAGGCACCGTCAAGCCAGAAGATCCAGATAATCCAAGCGGAACGGTTAAACCTGGTGGGCATAATAATCCTGTAGGCCCAGGAAGCCCCATCAAACCGGAAAAAGGAACAAATGCAGGGTCCGGTTCTTCTCTAGGGAGTACTCCGGACGCATTTAGTGGAATGGTTAATCATTTTACAGATGTTCCGTCTGGTTCCTACTATGAAAATGCGGTCACTTGGGCAGTCAATAAAGGCGTTACCAAGGGCACGTCCACCAATACCTTTTCACCTAACAAAGTATGTACTCGTGCTGAGGCTATTACATTCCTATGGAGAGCTTCAGGTAGTCCGACTTCAAATACGTCTATTAAGAAGTTTAAGGACGTTACGAAAGATAGTTATTACTACGACGCAGTTGCATGGGCAGTAGAAAAAGGTATCTGCTTTGGTACAAGCAAAGATACATTTAGCCCGAATAAAAATTGCAATCGCGCCGAAATAGTGACATTTATTTGGCGAGAACAAAAGTCTCCGGAGGTAAATGTAAGTAACCCGTTTAATGACGTGGCGTCAAACGCTTACTACTCAAAAGCGGTAATGTGGGCAGTTAAGGAAAATGTAACAAAAGGGATAACAGAATCCTCATTTGGTCCGAGTAACGATTGTACTAGAGCACAGATCGTTACTCTCATCTGGAGGACAATGGGGAAAAGATAAGGAATGCCACCGGCAGAAGTGGTGCAAGATCATTAGAATTATCCTTGCCCGTAAGTCTGTAGGCTTATTATGAAAATCAAATGATAAAAGGAGCTACTTCAGAATTGATTTGCTTAAATCTGTAGTAGCTCCTTTTAATATAATCTAATTAATATATATTATTTTAGAGTTAATATAAATTACGGCATCTGTGGTGAAATAAAGCCGCCGCCGTTTCGGCGGTTTTTTTATTGCGAGGGGTATGAATCTAAAAAGAGGTGAAACAATGAACAGCCACGACGCATACAACACGGCCCGGGATTTTTTCCGCTCGGGAAAGACCCGGCCTCTCCTTTATCGAAAGAAACAACTCTACGCCCTCCTTAAAGGCATCGATGGTTTCCGCGGCGCCATCGACGCCGCTTTAAAGGCGGATTTAAACAAGTCTTCCAGAGAAGCCTTTCTCACGGAAATCTATCTCGTAAAAGAAGAGATTCGCCACATGATTCGCCACATGAATCGCTACGGCCGCACGTTGCGCCCCCTTCCCGGGATGGCCCAATTGCCGAGTACTCTCGCCGTTTGCCGCAAGCCCTACGGGGCGGTGCTTATTATCAGCCCGTGGAACTACCCCTTTCAGCTAAGCCTTTTGCCCGTGGTGGGAGCCATTGCCGCGGGAAACGCCGTAGTGGTGAAGCCATCGGAATTTGCGCCCGAGACGGCAAAGGTGCTCGAGGCCCTATGCCGTAGCGTGCTCGATGAAGGCCTGGTGTCTTTCGTCTTCGGCGAGGAAGCGGCGGCGAAAGCCCTACTGGCCGAGCCCTTCGACAAGGTATTTTTCACAGGCAATAGCGATGTGGGCCGCGCGGTGATGAACCAGGCGTCGGCACATCCCGCGCCCGTCGTCTTGGAGCTTGGAGGCAAGAGCCCGGTCATCGTCGATAAAACCGCCGACATTCCCATGGCGGCGAAGCGCATCGCTTTCGGCAAAACCATGAACGCCGGGCAGACCTGCGTGGCGCCGGATACGGTCTACGTTCACGGGTCGCAAAAAGAGGCCCTCATCGAGGCCCTCACCGATGCCTTTGAAGAAGCCTTTCCCACGGAAGATTACTTTATTAACGAAACCGTGCGCATGAACCACCGGGGCCGCTATGAGCGCATGAAGGAGCTGGCGAAGGAGGGGGACATTCGCACGAAACACGGGCGCATTTTCTACGACGAGAGCCTCCACGTTTTTCCCTGCGTCGTGGAAAATCCTCGGGGGCGGCTTCTGGAAGAAGAAATTTTCGGTCCCCTATTGCCCGTAATCGCCTACGAATCGGAAGACGCCCTCTTCACAGAATTAAGGGAAAAAGACAAGCCCCTGGCCCTTTATCTCTTCTCAACGGACGAAGGCTTTATTCGCCGCGCCATCCGCGCCGTCGACAGCGGCGGCGTCTGCGTCAACGACACCCTCATGCACTTGGCGTCAAACAAGGCGCCCTTCGGCGGCATCGGGCCCTCGGGCATGGGATGCTACCACGGCAAGTGGAGCTACGAGGCCTTCTCCCGCCCCCGCACCGTGCTGAAAAAATCCACCCGCTTCGATCTTTCCCTCCGCTACCATCCTTTTTAAATTTGAGCATAGAAAAAGCCCCGAAACTTAATTCGGGGCTTTCATAATAGACGATTAGTCGTTTGCGTAGTTGTCGAAATAGCCTTGAACCATGACCACCGGCGTACCCTTGTCGCCGCTGCCGCTGGTTAAGTCGGCGAGAGAACCTAAAAGGTCGGTGAGACGACGGGGCGTGGTGCCCAAAGTTTCGTCCTTGCCTACCAAGTTGGCATCTTTTTCGTGAATTCTGTCCACGATGGCCGCTTGCATTTCTTCCGTGCTCAAATCTTTTAATTCCGTATCGGCGAGATACTTCATCTTCAGCTCGCTGGGCGTGCCTTCCAGGCCGTCGGTGTAGGCCGGGGAGACCACCGGGTCCGCCAGTTCCCAAATCTTTCCGACGGGATCTTTAAAGGCGCCGTCGCCGTAGATCATGACTTCGAAGTGGGCATCGAAGTATTCGTTGAGACGCTTTTGCAGGGCGTCGACGAAGATTTGTCCGTCTCTCGGGAAGAGCTTAATGGTTTCCGGGCCGGCCATGTTGCTGCCCAGAACGCCGTAGTCGGCATTGTAACCGTGTTCGGTGCTTTCTTTGGCCAAAACATCGTCCAGACCCAGAACCTTGTTTGCGCCGGAATCTTTTAATTCCCGCTTAATCAGTTCCCGGGTGTGAATGCTTGCCACCAACACGTCCTTGGTGTAGGAGAGGATGGTGCGGGGGTCGTTGGAGAAGTAGATTTCGCTGTTCGGGGCAATTTCCTTGTAGAGCTTCACATAGTCGATGCCCGTGAACTCGTGTTTTACTTCTTCGCCGAAGTGTTCCCGGTATTCCGCTTCCGTAATGACGTCGCGGTAGGGGTTGATGCCTGTGCCGTAGAGCTTGTTTTCATCCATTAAGTGGTTGCCCACTTCGTCGGAAGGAAAACTCAGCAAGATATGGAGCTTGCGGCCGCTCTTTGCCAGACCCTTTAAGATCGTGGAAAAGCGGTTCCGAGATAAGATCGGAAAAACAACGCCGAAGGGACCGTCGAAGGATTCGGCGACGTCCTTGGCAATGTCGTCTACCGTGGCGTAATTGCCTTGGCTTCTTGCGACCAAAGATTCCGTGACACAGATAATGTCTCTGTCTCTCGGTTCGATGTTTTCCGATTCGATGGCTTTTTTCACCGAATCAAAAACCACGTCGATCAGGTTGTCACCTTTCTTTACGATGGGCAGTCGAATGCCTCGGGTTGTCGTTCCAATGTAACGCTTCATAATACGTATCGCCTCTTTCATATTCAAAAGTAAAAATGACTATGCTATTCTACCATACTTCGCCAAAAGGTGGTATGATGAACATCAAAGAGATGGAAAAGGAGGGCGGCCGGTGGAAGGCGTGTACAGGCAAAGAAACAATTTTTTCCGCAACCATTGGGTGATGCTTATCATTGTTTGGTTGCTTTTTTTTGAGCGCCTGTGGATGCTTTCCCGTTTAGGCGCCGCCTATAGCCTTAAAAGCGACGACTTAAGCTACTTAAAGGCGGGTATCACCATGTACCGCACCGCCACCTTAACCATGCACGGCGTGATAAGCGCCCAGATCATGCCCGGGCTTCCCGCCCTTATCGCCCTTTTCGCGAAAATTTTCGGCATGGGCAGCGGGCTATGGCTCGCCCTAAAAGTGGCTTGGTGTTTTATGGGCACCCTGGCCGCCTGGTTCACCTACCTGGCCATAAGAGAAAAAGCCCCCGCCTACGCCGCCGTGATTCCCACCCTCATGTACTTTACGCCGGACTTCGCCTGGCAAGACAATTTAATTTTAACGGAGACCCCCTACCTCTTTCTCGTGACCCTCTACCTCTACGGCGTGATTCGCATGGGCAACAGAAAAGACTGGGCGGGCTTCATTCTTATGGCCACAAGTGCCTACTTGGCCTTTCTGCTCAAAGCCCAGGCCATTTGCCTTTTTTTCTTACCCTTGCCTTACTTGTGGATCAAGAAATACCCCTCCACCCGCCTCTACGGCCAGGCCTTTATGATCTTCTTGGCCCTCTTGGCCTTTATGCTGCCCTGGAGCGTGCGCAATTACAAACAATTCCGCGCCTTTATTCCCACCACCTACGGCATCGGCAATCCCCTGCTCTTAGGCACCTATCAGGGCGAAGGCTATCCAACCGATGAGGAAGTGGATCGGGCACCCTTCGATGAAAAAGTGCGAGAAGAACACGCCTTCTTAAAAGATAAAGACGGCAAATTTTCCGCGAAACACCAGCGCTACCTGGAGCTTTTAACCGACGAAAAACTGGCCCGCGGCCGCATGGTCTATTGGTGGAAACACGACCGGGATTCCATGCTGAAAAGTTATCTTTGGCTCAAGCCCAAGAGCATGCTCTTCGATACCTTCTACTGGGACGAAGTCATCCCCAAAACGAAATACCCCATCATCCACCTGCGGCAGATCGACTTTACCCTGGCCATGGCCGCGGCGGTGGTGGTGCTTCTCGCGAAAAAAACCGTGGCGGAAACCTACTTCGTGCTCTTCGCCTACTGGGTTCAGGTCTACATGTACGCCTACGCCTACGTTTTCGATCGCTACGCACAAACCTTATTGCCTTATCGCTACGTGGCCATCGGCTTCTTGATTCCCGCGGCGGTGGACATCATCCGGCGCCTGCGGCGCTACATTCGCGGCAAGCGGGCCTACAGAGATGGGTTGAAAAAACAGAAGATGGAAAATTAGTTTTGAGCAAAACAAAAGCACCCGGATGCGTCCGAGTGCTTTTTCTGTGAAATTAATAAGCCTTTGCGTAGTAAACCATGTGCTTGGCGGGTTTGCCGCAGTGGACACAGGTGTCTGACAGGTGTTCTTCTTCGAAGGGGATGCAGCGAATGGTGGCGGTGGTTTCTTCTTTGATTTGCGCCTCGCATTCTTCGTCGCCGCACCACATGCCTTTCAGGAAGGGATTGCCTGCGGCCATTTTTTCTTTGAAGTCGTCGTAGTTCGTGACGGTGAAGGTATTTTCTTCCATGCGTTTTTTTGCCGCTTCAAACATTTCTTTTTGAATGGTTTCAAGCATGTCGTCGATCGTATCCGCCAGGTTGTCCATGGGAACGAAGGTTTTTTCGTTGGTGTCGCGGCGCACGAAGACCACTTGGTTCTTTTCGATGTCATTCGGGCCGATTTCCACGCGCAGGGGCACGCCTTTTAATTCCCATTGGTTGAATTTCCAGCCCGGGCTGTATTGTTCACGGTCGTCCAGTTCCACGGTGAAGCGGTTCTTTAAGCTGTCGTAGAGATCTTGGGCCTTTTCCTTGACGCCTTCTTTGTGCATGGCGATGGGCACGATGACCACTTGGGTCGGCGCCACGTGGGGCGGCATGACCATGCCTCGGTCGTCGCCGTGAACCATGATGAGGCCGCCGATTAAGCGGGTGGAAATGCCCCAGCTCGTAGTCCATGCCGTGGCGAGCTTGCCTTCTCGGTCTTGGAATTGAATGTCGAACATTTTCGCGAAGTTTTGGCCCAGGTTGTGGCTCGTTCCCGATTGCAGGGCCTTGCCGTCGTGCATCATGGCCTCCAAGGTGTAGGTGGCATCGGCACCGGCGAAGCGTTCCGATTCACTCTTCTTGCCTAAGATGACGGGAATGGCCATTTCATCTTCGATGACTTGGCGATAAATTTCGTGAATGCGCAGGGTTTCTTCCTGAGCGTCTTCGTAGGTTTCGTGGACCGTGTGGCCTTCTTGCCATAAAAATTCCACCGTACGCAGGAAGGGGCGGGTGGTCTTTTCCCAGCGGAAGACGGAGCACCATTGGTTAATTAACACCGGCAGGTCCCGATAGGTTTGCACCCATTTGGAGTACATGGAGTTAATAATCGTCTCCGACGTGGGGCGCACGATTAAGCGTTCCGCCAGCTCTTCGTCGCCGCCGTGGGTAACCCACAACACTTCCGGGGCGAAGCCGTCGAAGTGTTCCACTTCTTTTTGCAGCAAATGTTCCGGAATCAGCATGGGGAAGTAGGCGTTTTTGTGGCCCGTGGCCTTGAAGCGCTTGTCCGCTTCTTCCTTAATTCGTTCCCACACGGCGAAACCGTAGGGGCGAATAATCATGCAGCCGCGAACCGGGGCGTAGTCTGCCATTTCCGCCTTTAAGACCACGTCGGTGTACCACTGAGCGAAATCATCGTCGCGGGCTGTAATCTCTCTTACAAATTTTTCCTTGTCTTTAGCCATTTTATCCTCCTAGACTATAAAAAAACCACGGTTTCTCAGGGACGAAAAACCGTGGTACCACCCAAATTCAATACCCTCATCGGGTATCCTCTATGTCGTAACGGGACAAGCGGTCCGTTTTGCGGACAACTCCGGAGCGGGATTCCGCGGGCGGCCATCGTCGAATCTTGCAATCGATGAATTCGACTCCCTGAGATTTAGCCACGCGTACTTTTCTCCATCGAAGTTTTTAATACATCCATTATACAGGGACGAGGAGCCTTGTCAAGTGAAGGGGCGTCGATTTCATATTTTTTCCCGGGCCCCTCTATCGGTTCTTGACATTGAAAATTCCTTTTACTATTATAAAAGAAAACACCCCTTGCGCCGCGAGGGTCATAGGTTTTTTTATATTGGTTATCTTTCGAGAGAACCAATTTTTTCTATTTTAGGAGGGAATATGGATCTAGACAAAAAATTCGGGGAAATGGCGTTTAACAAGCGCATGATGCGGGAAAGATTGCCCCACGCCATTTACTACCGTTGGAAAAACGCCATACGTAACGAGGCGCCCTTGGATCGGGAGACCGCCGATGCCATCGCCCACGCCATGAAGGAATGGGCGCTGGAGAAGGGCGCCACCCATTATTGCCACTGGTTTCAGCCTTTAAACGGCCTCACGGCGAAAAAACACGACGCCTTTTTGGACCGCACGGACAAATACGATGTGATTCAGCGGTTCTCCGGCAAGGAATTGATTCGCGGCGAAAGCGACGGATCTTCCTTCCCCACCGGCGGCATGCGCAGCACCTTCGAAGCCCGGGGCTACACCTATTGGGATGCCACGGCCAACTCCTTTATTATCGACCGGATTTTATACATCCCCACCATCTTCGTTTCCTTTAACGGCGACAAGTTGGACAAGAAAGGCCCCTTGCTCGCCTCCATGGGCCTCATTAGCGAGTACGGCTCCCGGGTGGTGAATCTCTTTGAAAAGGAAGAATACACCTACCGCATGAAGCCGAAAGTGGGCTTGGAGCAGGAATTTTTCCTCATCGACAAGCGCCACTACGACAAACGGAGCGACTTAAAAAGCGTGGGCCGCACCTTAATCGGCGCCGGCGCCCCCAAGGGTCAGGAAATGGGCGACCATTACCTGGGCGGCATTCCCAAGCGGGTCATGGCTTTTTACGAGGCCGTGAACGAAAAGCTTTGGGAGCTGGGTATCTTCGCCAAGACGGAGCACAACGAAGTGGCGCCCTGCCAATTTGAAATCGTGGCCCTTTTTGAAAATGCCAACATCGCCGTGGACTACAATCAGCTCATTATGAGCATATTAAAAGAAACGGCCACCGACTACGGCCTGGTCTGTTTGCTTCACGAAAAGCCCTTTGCCGGCGTCAACGGCAGCGGCAAGCACAACAATTATTCCCTCACCACCAATTACGGCAAAAATGTCTTCGATCCGGGAGACAATCCAAAAGAAAACCTCACCTTCCTTTTATTCCTCGCGGCCATGATCGAAGCCGCCGACGACTACGCACCCCTGTTTCGCATCGCATCGGGCGGGCCGTCCAACGACAGGCGCTTAGGCGGGCTGGAAGCGCCCCCCTCGATTATTTCCATCTTCCTGGGAAACGACCTGGAAGAAATTTTAAAAGACATCGCCCACGAAGAGTACCACGCGAAAATCGAAGCCCTGCCGGAAATCAAGATCAATTCCCTGGGCTACACGCCGCGGGATTCCAGCGACCGCAACCGGACCAGCCCCTTGGCCTTTACGGGCAACAAATTCGAATTCCGCATGGTGGGCTCTTCCATGACCGGGGCCGATGCCAACATCGTCATTAACACGGCCCTGGGCCACAGCTTAAGAAAAATCGCCGAGCGCCTGGAGCCCTTTGCCGCCGACGAGGAAACCTTGCGAAAAGAAGCCTACACCGTCATCGCGGAAATCATCAGAGACCACGAGCGGATTCTCTACAACAAAGACAATTACGCCCAAGCCTGGATAGAAGAAGCCGAGCGCCGGGGCCTGCCCCATTACCGCACCTTTTTTGAAGCCATTCAAGCCTTAAAGGACAAGGAATTAATCAAGATCTTCGGCGACTACGACATCCTGAGCGAAAGCGAAGTCGAGGCCATTTACGAAGTGGGCCTGGAATCCGTGTCCGTCCACGGCTTTTTGGAAGCGAGAACCCTTATGACCATGCTTTCAAAAGACGTGGAACCGGCGGTGGTGGCGGAATTAAACGACATTTTAAACGTCACCGGTCGCTTGGAAAATGCGGCACTTAAAGAGCGCCTGGAAACCTTAAATGTGCTATTTGAGGAACTCCTTTTGCGCCACAAGAAATTAAAAGCCACCTACGCCAAGGCCAAGACCTTGGAAGGCTACGCCCGGGCGGAATTTTTCGAAAAAGAAGTCATTACCCAATTCCCCCACATACGCAAAATCTGCGACGAACTGGAAAATCGCATTTCCAGAAAACACTGGACGATTCCCACCTACGAAGACATTTTCACTGAACTCAACTAGGAGGCATTATGACGAAGTATATATTTGTAACCGGCGGCGTGGTCTCCGGCATCGGCAAAGGCATTAGCGCGGCAAGCATCGGCCGCCTCTTGAAAAATCGCGGCTTCAGCGTATTTATGCAAAAATTCGATCCCTACCTGAATGTGGATCCCGGCACCATGAGCCCCTACCAACACGGGGAAGTGTTCGTCACCGCCGACGGGGCGGAAACAGACCTGGATTTGGGCCACTACGAACGCTTCATCGACGAAGAGCTCACCAAAGCCGCCTCCGTCACCACGGGAAAAATCTATTCCCGCGTCATTAAAAAAGAACGCCGCGGGGATTACGACGGCGCCACCGTGCAAGTCATTCCCCACGTCACCGATGAAATCAAACACGCCATCTACCGCGCCGGCAAAGAATCCGGTGCCGATGTGGTCATCACCGAAATCGGCGGCACCGTCGGCGACATCGAAGGCCTTCCCTTTATCGAAGCCATTCGCCAAATCCACTCGGAATGTGCCGTGGAAGACGTGCTCTTTGTGCACACCGTGCTCATTCCCGTGATTCCGGGAAGCGACGAGCTGAAGACCAAGCCCACCCAACACAGCTTTAAACAACTCATGAGCCAAGGGATCAAGGCGGACATCATCATTACCCGAAGCGACGGCGCCATCGACGCCTCCATTCGCAAGAAAATTTCCCTTTTCTGCGACGTGCCCGAAGAAAATGTCATCGAATCCCGCCACGTCGACTTAATCTACGAACTACCCAATGTTTTCAGAGAACAAAACCTCGATGAAATTATCATGAACCACCTGAAGCTTGAGCCCAAGGCATTAAAAGCCGACGATTGGCGCCACATGGTGGAAGCCTTTAAACAAGCGGAAGGCACCATTCGTATCGCCCTCGTCGGCAAATACGTGCAGCTTCACGACGCCTACCTCTCCGTCACCCAAGCCCTTTTAGATGCAGGCTACGACATGGGCCGCTTGGTCACCATCGACTACGTGGATGCGGAAGATTTGGTGGATGAAAAGGCTCTGGACGAGGCATTAAAAGACGTTCACGGCATCATCGTTCCCGGCGGCTTCGGCGAGCGAGGCATCGAAGGCATGATCCGCGCATCGAAATACGCCCGCGAACACGCCATTCCCTACTTCGGCATCTGCCTCGGCATGCAAATCGCCGTCATCGACATTGCGAGAAACATCGCCGGCTTAAAAGACGCCAACTCCACGGAATTCGACGTCAACGCTCCCTACCCGGTCATCGACCTTATGGAAGCCCAAGTAGGCGTGGAAAACATGGGCGGCACCCAACGGCTGGGCAACTACCCCTGCCACTTAACCGAAGGCACCCGCGCCGCCAAGCTCTACAAAGAAGCGGACATTTTAGAGCGCCACCGCCACCGCTACGAATTCAACAACGAATTCAGAGGCATGCTTAGAAACGCCGGCCTTATCATCGCCGGCATCAACGAAGACTTGGATCTGGTGGAAGTCATCGAATTGGAGCAAGACAGCTACTTCGTGGCCTGTCAATTCCATCCGGAATTTAAATCCCGCCCCAACCACATCCACCCCTTGTTCCACGGCTTTGTCGAAGCAGCGGGAAAGCGAGCCTTGGTGTGAGCGAACGTTGGGATCTCTACGATGAAGCCAATCGCCCCACCGGCGAAGAACTTCGCCGAGGCGAGCGCATGCCCAAGGGCCGCTACCACCGCGTCGTGGAAGCCTGGATCCGCACCCCCGACGGGCGCTACATCCTGCAAAAACGCTCCATGAACAAGAAAAACTACCCCGGCTACTGGTCCTGCACCGCCTGCGGCAGCGCCATCAAAGGCGAGACGCCGGAAGAAGCCATGATCCGCGAAATGCAGGAAGAAATGGGCATTCGCCTTGAAGAAGATGAACTGATCCTCGATCGGATCATTACAGAATTTCCCGCCCACTACTACATCTATCGCATCGAAAAAGAACTCACCGAATCCGACATCACCATGGATCCGGAAGAAGTCGACGACTTCATCTTCCTTGACAAAGACGCCATCATGAACTGGGTGGAAACAAGACACATGACCAAACTGTCCTACTACCGAGAATTCTTCGAAAAATGGAAATAAAAAACAGGGATCTCAAGACCCCTGTTTTTTCAAATTCGAAGGCGGTAAAAACACCCACATAGACAGACACGGCTCCCGGTGCTCATTAAAAAGCGCATACCGGGCACTGCGGTCGAAGGCAATGCTGTCTCCCGCCTCGATGGGATAGAGCACATCGTCCACCATCACCGTGAGGCGGCCCGCCGTAATAAAGCCGAACGCCTCCCCCTCATCGTCGGTGGTAGGAAGCACATCCTTCCTGTCCGTGGTTTCAAAGCGCATCTCCACCACCTCGTAGTGGCGCCGGCCCTCAGGCGACAAAAGGCGCACCCTGCGGTCCGCGGCACCGTCCTCCAACATCATGTGGTCGCCGCTGTGAATAATCGTGGGCTTCTTCTTCGAAGGCACATCCTCGAAAAATTCCCCCATGGTCGTATGTAAAGCATCCACAATGCGCAACATGGCATTCACCGAAGGCGAAACCAAATCCCGCTCGATTTGACTGATCAGCCCCGTGGACAAATTGGCCGCCTCCGCCAAATCCTTAATACTCATGCCCAAAGCCTTGCGCATGGTTCGAATTTTTTGTCCTGAAAACTTTCCGGACATACAACACCCCCTGCATTTAATGTAAAAATATATACTGAACATAGTATACCATACATTCTTCGAAAAATTGAAAAAACAATGCGGCTGCGCGGGAAAAAGACCGGCGCCGAATATGCTATAATAAAAGCCGAAAAGGAGGTTTTCCATGGAAAGAGAAAAAATACTGGTCATCGACTTCGGTGGTCAATACAATCAACTGATTACACGGCGCGTGCGGGAAAAAAACGTCTACGCCGAAGTCGTGCCCTACAAAAAAGCCCTGGAGGCCATTAAAAAAGAAAAGCCCATCGGCCTCATCTTCACAGGCGGGCCCAACAGCGTTTACGACGACAAAAGCCCCGACATCGATCCCGAAATACTGAACATGGGCCTGCCCATCTTAGGCATCTGCTACGGTATGCAACTCATCGCCAAAAACATGGGCGGCACCGTCACCAAATCCGACAAGCGAGAATTCGGCAAGACCAAAACCATGGTCGATCCCGCCTCGAAACTCTTCGACGGCCTGGATGTGGAACAAAGCACCTGGATGAGCCATATCGACTACGTCAAAGAACTCCCCGAAGGCTTCCGCACCGTGGCAAGCACCGACAGCTGCCCCGTGGCCGCCATGGAAAACAAAGAGAAAAACATCTACGCCATTCAATTCCACGGCGAAGTCAATCACACAGAACACGGTCACGAAATCATCGACAACTTCCTGAAAAAAGTATGTCACGCCAAAGGAGACTGGAACATGGACGACTTCGCAATCGAAGCCAAGCGCGCCATCCAAGAAAAAGTCGGCGACAAAAAAGTCCTCCTCGCCCTCTCAGGCGGCGTTGATTCCTCCGTGTGCGCCAAACTCCTCGTCGATGCCATCGGCGAAAACCTCATCTGCATCTTCGTCGACCACGGCCTCATGCGCAAAAACGAAGGCGACGAAGTGGAAGAAGCCTTTAAAGACACCGGCATGCACTTCATTCGCGTCGATGCCAAAGACCGCTTCTTAAAGCGCCTAAAAGGCGTCACCGACCCCGAACAAAAACGAAAAATCATCGGCGAAGAATTCATCCGCGTCTTCGAAGACGAAGGCAGAAAAATCGGCGCCGTCGACTTCTTGGCCCAAGGCACCATCTACCCCGACATCATCGAAAGCGGGGCGGGAGACGCCGCCGTCATCAAAAGCCACCACAACGTCGGCGGTCTGCCCGCCGTCGTCGACTTCAAAGACCTTATCGAGCCCTTAAGAGACCTCTTTAAAGACGAAGTCAGAAAACTGGGCGAAGCCATCGGCCTCGACTCCAAACTCGTCTGGCGCCAACCCTTCCCCGGACCCGGCCTCGCCATCCGCGTCATGGGCGAAATCACCGAAGAAAAACTCGACATCTTACGGGATGCCGACTACATCTTCCGCGACGAAATCGCCAAAGCCGGCATGGACCACGACATCAACCAATACTTCGCCGTCCTTACCAACAACAGGAGCGTCGGCGTCATGGGCGATTTCAGAACCTACGACTACACCCTGGCCCTGCGCGCCGTCACCACCACCGACTTCATGACCGCCGATTGGGCCCGCATCCCCTACGACGTGCTGGACAAAGTCAGCGTGAGGATTGTGAACGAAGTAGAGCACATTAACCGAATTGTGTATGATATCACGTCGAAACCCCCGGCTACGATTGAATGGGAGTAAATTTTTGGTGAAAATGGCGAACTAGGCTCGTTTCGGCAAGTACCTCATTGCGGCGTACTTGTTGTACGCCTCACTCGGTACTTCCTGTACGTCGCCTATTTCATCCATTTTTCCTCAAAAATTATTGTTTTGTCGGGGAGCGGGAACAATTTCAGGTAAAACAGAAAAAACGATAAGATATAAAGAGAGTAAAAAATGGCTATTGGTACTCAAATGATACCGGAAGCCAAAAAGAATAAACTAATAATTGTTTCAAGTGGCTTGCATTTGGACAAAAATCAGACCGTAGTGAGTAGCTACGGTCTTTTTGTGTAGATACATTTTACACAATGTAGCAAACAAATAAATCATGGTCAATAACATGCCGGTTTGAATAAGACTGAAAAGAAAATAAGCACTTCGTAAAAATGGTGAGGCGCTATTTTGGTTTATAGGGAAGTATGAATTTTATATAATGCACAAGGCTTGACCTGACCGTTGGGGACGGTGTTATCCTTTAATAAAAGGAGGTAGCTAACCATGTTAAGAAGTGAAATTCAAAAAGAAACGGGATTAACAAGGAAGGCAATAGAATATTATGAGGATAAAGGACTTATCCATCCTCAGAAATCTGAGAATGGTTATAGAAACTATAGTACTAAGGATTTGGAAATTCTGAAAAAGGTATCTATATTTAGAAAATTGGGAATGAGCATCTCAGATATTAGTCAGTGCATATCGTCAGGCGGTGACACTCTGTCTTCTGTTTTAAGGAAAAAGCAACATCAATTGGACCTTGACGAAAAAAAGAAATTAATACTGGAAATGATTGTTAAAAGCGAAAACAATGAACTAATCAATGAGAAAGTTTCACTACTTGAGGTGGAAGAAACTATCTATGAAAAACTGGAAATTGCTTTTCCGGGATATTTTGGACAAATGGTATTTGCTGCCTATCAACCATTTTTGAATGAACCGTTAGAAAATGATGGTAAGGATTCCTTTTACAAATATATAGATTATCTTGATAGGCTTCCTTCGTTTGAATTAACCGAAAAAGAGAAAAAATATATTGAGAAGATTAGCTCACCCTTTGATATGAAAACATTAAAGGATGTAAATCAAGCTAAACTCGATGCTGTTGAGAATCCGGAAAAGTGGATGAAAGATAATGAGGATGTTATTTCTCAATATGAAAGCTATAAAAATAGTGAAGGGTATCAAAATAGCATGATGAAACAGATCCAGGATAAGCTTAAAAACTTTATGAAAGAAAATCAGTATTATGAAATAGCAATTCCACTTATTAGAAAATTTAGCAAGAGCTATGATGAGTACTATAAGAAGTTATTAAAGGCAAATGAAGAGTATCTAAATAATATAAATCAATAATCATAGGTAAGCACTTACTTGTAATTGGTAGGTGCTTTTTCTATGCCCAAATGGAAAAAGTTTAAGGGTAAGAGAAATAATTTAATTGTATCAAAGACGGTTGTAATCTAGACATAGATTGAGGCTTTGGGACAGGGACGGTACTAAAAATTTGAAAATGTCCTATAATTAGGTGGATTTAGAGGTATTAGAAAAAATAGAATCTTGTATTTTGAACTATTTGGCATATGTAGTAAATTTGAAAAACAAGAATGGGAGTAAGGGATAAACCAAAGGATAGGCCCGGGCCTATCCTTTTCTAATGCGTATCTGTAGTAAATCGCCCTATTTTAAACTGCGTATTTGCAATTTCAGTCCGATAGCTTTCAAAAAAAGCGACGGTGGGCAGTGTAGGACAGTCCGTTCGACGGGATGACGACAGGAATTCTGTTTAAATAGAGAAAAAGCAGATAAAAGCAAACAATCGAATTAGCACGACGCTAACTCGATTGTTTTCTTCCTTCTCTTTTCTTGCATCATCCTAAAAATTTATAATTCCCGTAAAACATGACGAAGGCTGCCACAAGGATAAAAATGTGCCAGATCGCATGGTTATAGGGAATCTTCTTGATCGAATAAAAAACAGCGCCCAAGGTATAGAACAGGCCGCCGAGAACCAAAAACAGAATGTAGCTCAGGCCGATGGCCTTATAGATCTGATAGATGAGGAGAAGGGAAATCCACCCCATGGCCATGTAGATCGCCATGGAAGCCTTGCCTATTTTGTCTTCTTTGGCTGTGGCAAAGGCGATGATGTTCATCGCGATGCCGATAAGTGCCAGAATCCAGATGAGAACGAAGATAACGATAGCAAATGTGGACCTGAGCCCGATTAGGATAATCGGCGTGTAGGAGCCGGCGATGGTCAGGTAGATGACCCCGTGATCGATGGCCCGAAAGATGGTCCGCGCCATGGGCCGGGTCATGGCGTGATAAAGGCTTGAGGATAAAAACATGACGGCGATGGCGATAAAATAAACGAGCCACGCCAAAAATCCAATCACGTCTTTGCCTCTGTACGCTTCGACGATGACCGGTAGAAAGAAAATCAGGCTTAGGAGAAAGCCGATAATGTGGGTGGCGATATTTAAAGCCTCTTCAGACTTGCTGTATTTAATGATTCTCATGGTTCACCTCCCACAATTTTTAACACGCCTTAATGGATCGATCAAAATGATGATGCCTCCATTATATCCTTCATGGCGCCGTGCGTACAACACACCGGTAAAAAACAAGCCAAAAACAAAAGGATCCCCGAAGGCGGGAGAAAAATCCGTGCTTCGGGGGTCCTTTTATGTGCGTACTCGATTCAAGATATAGGGGGCGCTTTATTCTTTTTACAGGCCCAAGAGGCGAATCAACAGGGGCATGACCATGGAGGCGATAATGGCGTGCAGGCCGATGGTTAAACCGCTCATGGCGCCTTCCACTTCGCCCAGGGTAATGGCGTAGCTGGTGCCCACGGCGTGGGCGGCGGTGCCGATGCCTAAGCCTTTGGAGACGGGGCTTTTAATGCGCGCAAGCTTGATGCAGTAGGGCGCGATGACGGCGCCGACAATGCCTGTTAGGATGACAAACATAACGGTAATGGAGACGATCCAGCCCATTTTGCCGGAAATTTCCATGGCGATGGCGGTGGTGACGGATTTCGGAATCGACGCCATGAGTACCTCTTGGGGCACGGCCAGCACATTGCCTAAAAACACCACAAAAAGCACCACAAAGACGCAGCCCGCGGTTACCGACACGAGGACGGGCACCAGGTATTTAATCAGGGTGTCTTTTTGTTTGTAAAGGCTCACGCCGATGACGATGGTTTCCACCGGCGAAATCACCATTTGAATCATGGAGCCGCCGGCCTGGTAATTTTTCAGGGGAATGTCGAAGACGGTAAGCACGAGAATAATGGCGATAATGGAAAACATCAAGGGGCTTGGCACAATTATCCTAGTTTATAATGGCGAAGGGGGAAATTCATCTTACAGCTTTAGGGCTGACGCAAATAAATTTATTTCCATTGAAGATCCCTACGATGTCTACAAACTTCTTAAAAAAGTATCTCTCGATGTTGCAACAGACCAAGCCTATCCTAACGCCTATAGACCAAAAGAAAATGAAGGCTACAACACAAAATATAAAAGATAACTTAAAAGGCAACAAAAAGGTCACTGAGAAAATTTTCATGTCAGAATTTTTATCGGTGACTTTTGATTAATGAGGGAAATTTCTGTAATATTTTATTTTAATAGAGCCTTCTTTGTGTTATTTTTTAATAAATAAGAATAAATAATAAGTTATGAGAAAGAGTTGACAGGTGATGCGTATACTATGTTACCTTCTAAATATTCTTTTACTATTTTTAGTTTGAATTATAAATTGTATTTTGACATTAAAAAACTGACCTCTTTAAGTTGGTTTTTAAGTCCAACTTTTGGGGGTCAGTGCACAGGGCCTATCCTTTTTAAATGCGTATTTGTGTTAATCGCCGATTTTAAATTTCATCGTTGCCATGTCAGTCTATCCTCCTTCTTAAAAAGGCGTCGGTGGGCTTTTTCTTTGCGAGCCAGCCGCGAAATAACCCGCCTTGAAGAAGGGAGACGATAAAGAAGAACACATCGGCGACGACGATAAAGACGAAGGCGGGCAGGAGGATGCGGGTGTATTTTTTGCCGAAATCTTCTTGCCTACGGATGTGCCGGGCCAGGGAGATGATGTAGTAGAACGTGGCGGAGGCTAGGGCGCCGTTGATTAGAAGGTTTAAAAGAAAGTTTTCCACGGGTTCTCGGATGATCCATTGTCCTTCGCCGACGTAGGTCAAAAAAATGGTCAAAAGCATCATCAGAAATTGCAGAGGCAGGAGGATGCGAATCACATTGAGCATGACGCCGCCGCCGATGCCGAGTCCGCCCATAAAGGAAAAGCTCGAGGCCGCGGAGAAGTTTTCCATGATGGTCATGAAGGGCGCGTTTTGTCGCCCTTCGATAAAGCCGTTGTTGGCGATGACATAGACGCGGGGGCGGAAGTTTTCTTCTTTTGCGAACGTCTCTAGGGCCTGCATGAAGGACAGGACGTGGCCGGGCACGGCGTCCACATACAAAGGCATGGCGAAGAGTAGATTGTCTGCGTCTTTCATTTCATCTAAAATCGGGCCGTAGCGGGAAGGGGCCGTGGGAATAGTCACAAATAGCTTTTCGCCGCCGAAAAATAGCGCCGCCGCCTTTAAAAGAAAGCCCGAGACGCTCAGCCGCTTCTTCGGGCTGCCAGAGAGTAACACCGTCTTCATTTTAGTGCCGCCTTTAGCGCGTCGAGGGAGGGAAAAAAGTCTACCCGGTGGCGAGTAAAGCCTTCGTTGATGCCGTTGTTTTCCACGAGGGCTTCCCAAGTTTGTCTTTCTCGTTCGGTGAGCGGGCCGTAGACGTAGACGAAGAAGGCATCCTTTTTTCCGTAGCGCAAGGTGTGGTGCATTTTTCCGCCCCGAAAACATGAAAGGGGCGTGGAGGTGCCGATGGCCCGGTCTAAAAGGATCTTCACTTGGGGGCTATATGAGCCGTAGCAATTTCTCGTAACGATTATCAGCGTGTCCGCCTCGCCGAGCACTCGAGCAATTTCCTCGAGGGAATCCTTATAGTCGCAGCGGGCCGGGTGCTTCGTCCAGCAGTGAAAACAGCCCTTGCACGGCGCATACTTCCCGTCGGCCGGGATCACTTTATCGGCGTCGAAGGACGTGGGGCACGGGCCGACAAAGTCGT
This sequence comes from Peptoniphilus sp. HCN-40583, assembly GCF_037892835.1. NCBI lineage: Bacteria > Bacillati > Bacillota > Tissierellia > Tissierellales > Peptoniphilaceae > Peptoniphilus > Peptoniphilus sp. HCN-40583. Next base: position 50,200 of record NZ_JBBKBU010000007.1, on the reverse strand, counting down.
GAATCAAAAGTTTCATGGATCATCTCCTGCCTTCATTTACGATGAATAACTTACACTTAGTATACCTGTTCCCCGAAAGAGGATTCGTAAATTTTGCGTAAAGGGCGGAGCAGTGAAGGGGCGTGAGGGTATTTCATAGAAAGGAGTACACGAAAATCACTAGTGGAAAATGTTTAAGCCATTGCTTGTGACCTTACGTCACGAGGCATAATAGAGTAGGGAGGTCGATTTATGTGGAAAAACATCGAGCCATACCGTCAGACTATATGACGGTAGGACAGGTCGCTAAGAAAATGGGCGTGACTGTCCGTACCTTACAGTACTACGACAAGGAGGGGCTGTTATCGCCATCGGCGGAAAGTGAGGGCGGACGACGTCTTTATACGGATAAGGACCTGGTTCTACTCCATCAAATCAAGGCGTTAAAATCCTTAGGTTTTTCGTTAGATGCCATCAAGCATCGTTTAATCTCCTTGGAGACACCGGCGGATGTGGCGGCGGCACTTTGTGAACAGGCAGATAGCCTTAGGGAGAAAATTGAGTTGCTAAAGGCTTCTCTGACATCAATCGAGCAGTTGCGGGAAGAAGTATTGCAAATGCAGACGGTCAATTTTAAAAAGTATGCAGACATTATTGTGAATTTGCAAATGAAAAACGACTCATACTCCCTTATCAAACGCTTCGATGATGAGACCCTCGATAAGATTCGCAATCGCTTTAACAAAGAAAGCGGATTAAAGTTTATGGATCGCTTGAATCGCTTAAGCGATGAGATCCTCGCCCTCCAAGAGGCGCAGGTGCCGCCGGAAAGCGAGCGGTGTCAAGAGGTTGTGGAAGCGTATTGGGAATTGATCATGGAATTTACGAATGGCGATATGACGATGCTCCCGAAACTCATGGAGATCGGCACCATCGACACGGCGACCAATGCCTGGGAAGAAAGGCAAAAAAAGATAAACGACTACCTGGAGCCGGCTCTGAAAATTTATTTTTCGACGCCGGGGAAAGATCCGTTGCATGGGGTGAAAGAATGAATCGTGCGATCGACGTTCGTGGATTAAAGAAAAGTTACGAAAAGAACCAAGTGCTCAACGGGTTAAGTTTTTATATCGAAGAGGGCGAAACCTTCGCCCTCCTCGGCGTAAACGGCGCGGGAAAGACCACGGCCTTGGAGTGCATCGAGGGCTTGAGAAGCTACGACGGCGGATCCATCGACGTGAAGGGCAAAATGGGCATACAATTGCAGTCTTCATCTCTGCCCTCCCATATAAAACCCATGGAGGCCGTCGGATTGTTCTCAACATGGAGCCGATCGAAACTGGATCCGGCCACCCTCGATGCGTTGGGCATACAGAATATGGAGAAAAAACAATACGGCCAATTGTCCACGGGACAAAAAAGGCGCTTGCACCTGGCTCTGGCTCTGATTGGCAATCCGGACATTCTCTTTCTCGACGAGCCTACGGCGGGGCTTGACGTGGAAGGCAGAGTAACACTGCACGAGCAAATCCGAAAGCTTCAAGCTCAGGGAAAGACCATTGTTTTGGCCAGCCACGATATGGCGGAGGTTGAAACGTTATGCGACCGTTTGGCCATATTAAATCGCGGCCGGATCGCTTTCTGCGGCACTGTATCGGAACTTACAGAAACCATTGGAAAAAAATACCTCATCCACATTAAAACCCGAGACGGCGTCAGTGCCTACGAGACGGACACCGTTGAAGATACATTGATTTCCCTACTTCAGGATTTAAAGAAAAAGGGTACCCATCTTTTGGACATAAAAGTTGATCGCGGAACATTGGAACAGCACTTCATCGAAATGGCAAGGGGGAAAGAAGAATGAGAGGTTTTTTATACGGCATCGCCTTGCAGTGGAAGTTGGATATGCGGAGCAAATCCCTTTTGGTGGCCTGCTACATTGTTCCGCTGATATTTTTCCTCCTTATGGGCGGCATCTTTACATCCGTTATGCCGGAAATGGAAAACACCCTCATTCAATCCATGATCGTCATGAGTGTTTCCATGGGGGCGTTTATCGGCATGCCGCCGTCGCTCATCGAAACCTACGGAAGCGATATTAAAAAAATGTACAAGGCAAACGGCGTGCCCGTATACTTGGGCCTTATTACCACGTTGGTTTCAGCCTTTCTTCATCTCTTGCTTACCGGGATCGCCATCGTTATGCTTGCGCCGATTTTATTTGATGCGACCTTGCCTTCAGATCTTCCGACCTTCTTTCTCGCCTTGGCCATCTATATTCTCGTGTCTTTAAGCATAGGAAGTGTTTTAGGATTAACCATAAAAAGTCAAGCGAAATTGACTATGGTCGCGCAACTGGTGTTTTTGCCGTCGATTATGCTGTCGGGCATCATGTTTCCCGCCGATCTTTTGCCGAATTTTTTGGAAAAAATTGGTCGCTTGTTTCCGGCGCCGTGGGGCTTTCGATTGATGCTGGATCGTGGCCTCTGTTTTGAAAATCTTTGGTACTTAATCGTTCTCTTTTTTGCGGCGACAATTATTTGTGCCGTGGCCTTGAAAAGAGAAGGAAAAAACTAGTCGAAAAGACACACAAAAAAATCGAGCAAGCACATGCTCACTCGATTCATCGTGTTGCGGCGCTCTTTTGGGCGCTTTTTTCTTTTATAAGCTATAAGCCCAAGAGGCGAATCAACAGGGGCATGACCATGGAGGCGATAATGGCGTGCAGGCCGATGGTTAAACCGCTCATGGCGCCTTCCACCTCGCCCAGGGTAATGGCGTAGCTGGTGCCCACGGCGTGGGCGGCGGTGCCGATGCCCAAGCCTTTGGAGACAGGGCTTTTAATGCGCGCAAGCTTGATGCAGTAGGGCGCGATGACGGCGCCGACAATGCCGGTCAAGATAACGAACATAACGGTAATGGAGACGATCCAGCCCATTTTGCCGGAAATTTCCATGGCGATGGCGGTGGTCACGGATTTCGGAATCGACGCCATCACCACTTCTTGAGGCACGGCCAGAACATTGCCTAAGAACACCACAAAAAGCACCACAAAGACACAGCCCACGGTTACCGACACGAGGACGGGCACCAGGTATTTAATCAGGGTGTCTTTTTGTTTGTAAAGGCTCACGCCGATGACGATGGTTTCCACCGGGGAAATCACCATTTGAATCATGGAGCCGCCGGCCTGGTAATTTTTCAGGGGAATGTCGAAGACGGTAAGCACGAGAATAATGGCGATAATGGAAAACAAAAGGGGATTTAAAATAGGTGCATTTAAGCGGGTGCTGAGCTTCGAAAACAAAATAAAGAACAGAATCGAAAGCACCAGCCCGAAATAGGGAGTTTGGGTGATGAGATCAAGCATCTTTTTTACCTCCTGTCACTTTTTCCTGCAGTGCGATCACCACATCGCTCACTTTGCCCGTCACCATCATGGTGGCGCCGGTGGTGATGACGATGATTACGACGATTTTAAGCCACACGTCCAGAGAAAATTCCGAGAAATACTCCATGACGGCTACGCCCACGGGGATAAAAACGATGGCTAAGTACTTGTTTGAAAGCCGGATCACGTCTTTCAGCTGATCCAATTTGACGATTTTAAATTCCAGCAAGAGAAACAAAATCAAGGCGGCGATAATGGTACTGGGGAAGGGGAAGGGCAGAAGGCCGGAGATGATTTGGCCCAAAAGCGCCGTCCCGAACATGACGAATAATTGGAATAACACGTTTTCACTCCTCACTTAGTTTATTAAATAACATAGCTCCTCTAATATATAAAACAAAAGGCTCGATTACAAGGCATAAATCAAAAGTTGCAGAGATATAACGTATTTACTGCACAATTATACAAAGTACTGAATTAAAAAGGCATTTTGCAATAAAATTGAGCGGCAAACAGCGGAAAAACGAGCAAAAAATATTTAAAATAGTGTATTCTGCAGATTATATATTTTTGCAGCAACCCCGAGTAAAAAGAAAAGAGGTGCTGTAGCGGCCTTTGAAAGGGTAGGTTCAAAAAGGAAAACCAAAACAAGGTGAAATTTCGGCAGAATCACTATAAAAAGATTTTTTCCTAAATTCCAGGGTATACATCAGAGCATAATTAAGAACATGTAACAGGAGGGGTACTCATGAAACGTGAATCCAATCGAGAAGGCGGTTTCCACTACGCCTGGGTTATTTTAATTGTGGCCATGATGGTCCTCGGGGTCTATGTGCCGGTGGTGAATTCCCTGTCCAACACCTGGCAGATTGCCGTCACCGAAGACTTGGGCTTTTCCAGAACGGCATTTTCTTTTACCGGCACCATCGCCCAGGCCGTGGGAATTTTTCTCGGGCCCGTCGTCTCCGTGTTTCTCACGAAATATAATTTCAAGCGCATATGGACGGCGGCGGCCATCGCCTTTGCCGCGGCAGTCTTCGGTTATTCCCTTGCGCAAAATCAATACCAATTTTACGCCCTGGGCCTCGTCGTCGGTGCAGCCTACATAACCACGGCGCAAATTCCCATGATGATGCTTATTAATAACTGGTTTTCGGAAAAGAAAGGCCTTGCCACCTCCATCGCCGTCTCCGGCATTTCCGCCGGCGGCGCTCTGTTGAGCCCCCTGGTCAACAGCCTCATCGCCAATGTGGGCTGGCGCATGTCCTATCGGGTCTACGCCATGATTATTCTGGCATTGGCTGTGGTCTTCGGCATCTTCTTGATCTACCTCAGGCCGGAAGACAGGGGCATGAAGCCCTACGGCTACAAAGAGTCCGACGACCTGCCTGCGGATCCCACAAAGGACACCAACAAATCCTTAAACGTCGGCCTCACCATTGCCGCATCCCTCTCCTGCAGCTTCTTTATCTTCCTGCTCTTGGGCTCGGTGATGAACGGCCTGGCCAACGGCGCGTCCCTGCAATTCCCGCCGGCCCTGCAAGAAGCGGCGGGCTTTAAAACGGCGGGCACCGTCGTATCCATTTACCTACTCCTCGGCGTCTTCGGCAAACTGCTCTTGGGTCGCATCGCCGATAAATACGGCATCTACCACGCCCTCTTCTTCGGCGCAGCCACCTTGGCATTAAGCTTCGTGGCCATGCTCTTTGTGCCCTTTGCGTGGGGCCCTGGCTCGTGGCCGTGGTCTTCGGCTTCGGCCTGGCTTTAGGATCCGTCCTTCCGCCTCTCGTTACCGCCTCCATTTACGGGCGGGATATGTACGGCGAGGCCTACGGCTTCGTGCAATCCGCCACCCAAGTGGGGGCGGCCTTCGGTCCCTTGCTCGTATCCTATATCTTCGACGCCTCAGGCAGCTACTACATGGCCTGGATCATCAACATCGGCTTCGCCCTGCTCACGGGCTTCCTGTGGCTCCTCGCCCATAAAAAGGCCGAGCCCTTCGCAGGGAAGACAGAAAAATAAAGGAGATACCCATGAAACGACACCTTCAGATTTTAAAAGAGCTGATTCAAATCGAATCGGTCAACGACGGCGAAGAAGCCGTGGCAAATTACATCGCCGATCTGTTTAAAGACTACGACGCCGTAAACACCGAGCTCATCCCTTCCTATCCCGGCAGGGCCAACATTCTCGTGAAATTAAAAGGCGCCCGCCCCGGCAAAATCTTTGCCGTCTCCGGCCACCTGGACGTGGTGGAGGCCGGCGAAGGCTGGACACATCCGCCCTTTGAAGGCGTCGTGGAAGACAACAAAATGTACGGCCGCGGCACCTGCGACATGAAAGCCGGCGTGGCGGCGGCTTTGGCCATGATGCTGGATCTGGCCGATGAAGGCGCGGATTTCGCCGGAGAAATCTGGTTTATCGGCACCGTCGGCGAAGAAGTGGGCATGCAAGGCGCCCTGGATTTGGTGGAAGGCGGTCACCTGGATAAGGTCGACGGCATCATCATCCCCGAGCCCACCAAGCGCGACGGCGAAAACCAAGCCATCTTCGCCTCAAAAGGCTCCATTATGTACACCATCTACGGCGAAGGCATAGCCGCCCACTCCTCCATGCCCGAGCTTGGGATCAACGCCATTATGACCGCGGCTGAATTTATTCAAACCACCCAAAAAGCCTTCGACGAGGTTACAAACAATCCCGACTACCACAACAAGGAGCTGGGCGTCACACTCAATGTCTTTTCCGTCATCGAAGGGGGCCGGCAATTTAACTCCGTGCCCGATCATGTGGTCATTAAAGGCAACGCCCGCACCGTGCCGGAATACGACTCCGCGCGTGCCGTCGAGCTCCTTCAACGTGCCGTAGACAAAAACAACGAAGATCCCGAGAAGGCCACCCTCACCTTGGAGTTGAACCAAGTGCTGGATGCCGCTGAGGCGAAAAAAGACACGGCCCTCATTCGTGCATTAAAAGAAGCGGGCAAAGACAAAAACATTCAGGTTCGCCCTCTTATCGGCACCTGCGAACTCTCCCGCTACATCCATTTGCCTCAGGACGTGGATCTCGTGGTCTACGGCCCGGGACTCACGAAAATGGCCCACAAAGTCGACGAATACATCGAGCTGGACGAATACGAAGACACCATCCGCCTCTTTAAAGACACGGCGAATCTATTTTTGAGCGGCGAATAAAACGGCGAATAATCAAGCGAAGGCACGGGCAGATAGCCCCTGCCTTTTTTGCTGCAAAAATATCCCGCAAAAGGCGAAAAGAATGTGGCGTTTTTTCCGCGGGGCGAGTACCATAGAAGGGAAGAAAAGAAAGGGAGGATGCTATGGAATTTGCCGAGGGATACCGCCTCTTGTGGCTGTTTTTTGTCTATTCCTTCGCCGGATGGGTGACGGAAGTCTTTTTAAAATTCTTAGAATACAAGCGCTTCATTAACCGAGGCTTTCTCATCGGGCCCTACTGCCCCATTTACGGCACCGGCGCCGTCATCATCACCTTGGGCGCAGGCCTCCTTCTGCCCGTGGATCGCTCCTGGGCCATGAGCTTTCTCATCGCCTTCGTCCTCTGCGGCCTCTTGGAATACATGACCAGCTACCTGCTTGAAAAATACTTCCACGCCCGCTGGTGGGACTACACCCGCCGGCCCATGAACCTAAACGGCCGCGTGTGGATCGGAAACCTCATCCTCTTCGGCATCGGCGGCGTGTTAATCCTAAAAGTCTTTAACCCCCGCCTCTTCGCCCTGGCCGCCCACATGGAGCCGAGGCTTTTCACCGCCCTCTTAACCGCCCTAAGCATCCTTTTCGTCGCCGACGGCATCACGAGCTACTTCATCATGAACCTCCTGAAGCAAGGCGTGGAAAAAAGCCGGGCCGACAAGAGCGAAGAAATCGCCGCCGAAGTCCGCTACCTTCTGGAAAACCGCTCCGTCTTCCACAAGCGGATCATGGACGCCTATCCCGAGCTCACCTTCCGCACAGAGAAGGTGAAGGCCCGCTTGGAGCGCATTCGAAACGAAGGCGAAGCCCTTCGCCTCCTCGCCGAAGAAAAAGTCGAGGCCATGGAAGCCTACGCCCGGGAAGCCGCCTCGAAAAACCTCACCCCCACCCGAATCCTGCAGCGTGAAATCATCGAAAAACAAGACGCCCTCATCGCCGCATTAAAAGACGGCGGCGACGAGAAAGATCTCGAGGCGCTGGAAGAAGCCATTCGTGAAAACAAAGAAACACTGGAAAACAGAGAACGCCGCTTGCGGCTCATGCGGGCGGAATAAGAAAAGGCACAGACCGTGATGTCTGCGCCTTTTTCATTGCATAGATTTTCGCCTTACTTCATCGCCTCCGCCAAAGCCCCGTCGTATATGGACTTGGTCTTTTCGTCGAAGAGCACCCACATGACATCCATGGCGTGGTCTTCCACAAATTCAAGGGCCCGCGCCACGGCAATTTTCGCCGCCTTCTCCGTGGGGTAGCCGAAGATCCCCGTGGAAATCGAGGGAAAGGCAATGCGCTTCAGCCCGTGCTTTTCGGCGAGGGCCAGGGATTTGTCGTAGCAAGAGGCGAGAAGGGCCGCCTCATTTCCCTCGCCGCCGTGCCACACCGGCCCCACCGTGTGAATAATATAATCCGCGGGAAGGTCAAAGCCCGGCGTGATCACCGCATCCCCGGTGGCGCAATAGCCGATTTCGCCGCAGGCCTCATCCAGCCCGTTTCCCGCCGCGCGGAATATGGCGCCGCAGACGCCGCCGCCCCGAAGCAGGTGCTCGTTCGCCGCATTGACGATCACATCGGCCTTCGCCTTCGTGAGATCCCCTAAAACCATGGTAATCGTACCTAACATATAAAACCCCTTTTCTTATCATCATCGAATCCATTCTTCCCATAGCCTATCGAAGCAGCGCGAAAAATGCAAGAAGGCAAAAAGGCCGCAGAAGCGACCTTATTTCTTCACCTTTTCATTGGCGCGGTAATACTCCATCGAGCGATACTGCCGCACCGTCTCCAAGAGCGATTCGTTCCCTTCCAACACCTGATACTCCCCGTCTTTTCGAATATAGGGCGGATGAAGCACCGTGGTATGGGGCAGGTACTCGTCCTGCACCGCCATCATCCCGTCGTGGGGCCAGCCCATGGTGTCAAAGAGATAGCGCATCAAGAGGAAGGGGCTTAGATCCGGCCCTTCGCCGACGAAATCCTTGCCCAACTTCGCCTTGGCCGCATCGTTGGCCCAAATCACATAGGGCGTGGTGTAATAATTCAACAGCCCATCCAAAGTAGACAGGTCGATATTAATCCCCATGCTCTTGTAGCCGCTGTCCCCTTCGCCGAGGGCGGGCTTGTGGTCGCCGAAAAAGATCAGCACCACCGGCGCGGGATTTTTTCTGAGGCTTTCCACCAAATCCCCCAGGGCGTCGTCTGTGGCGGCGATGTTGGAGAGGTAATTGTTAAACATGGCCCAGTCCTTTACGTCCTGGCCTTCCATTCGGTCCACGTAATGCCTGTCCGCCATATTGTAATCGGCATAAGGCCCGTGGCCCTGATAAGTGAGGGCGTAGGAAAAATAATACTGCCCCTTGGCCGCCGCATCATTCATCCGCTTTTCCACTTCAGGGAAAAAGTGATTGTCCCGCGTGTAGAGCCAATCCGTGTCCCCTACCCGCTCTTCCACCTCTTTGAAGTAATTGTCGTAAGAGAGAAACGCGTCGAAGCCCAAGCGGGGATTGACATTCCTCCGATTATAAAACCAGCCGTAAATCGGGTGGAGCGCCTCGGTGACGTAGCCATTTTGCTTCAGATACCGCACATGGGAATAGGTGTCCGTCATCATGGCGGCGGAATTGGCGTAGCTCGTGCCGGAAAAGCCCGTTAAAAAGCCCCGCTCCGTGTTCACCGTGCCGCCGCCGAAAATATCGGCGATCATGCGGCCGTGTACGCCTTCTTCTTGAATGGCGTGGAAGGAATTATACACGTCTCGGTGAATGGGAATGTTGTCGAAAACCGAAAAATCCGAGAAAGACTCCAGCATCACCGAAATCACGTGCACCTTCTTCTCCTCGGGCACCTTCGGCTCCTTTACCTTCTCCCACAACATGGCCGAAAGCTTCTTGTCGTAATTTTCCGGCGGCGCCCCCTTGAGCGTTCGCCCGCTCATAATAAAAGGATACACCAGCCCCCGGGCCATGTACGTTTCCGTGGCGCTTAAAACATTAATCGGCGCATCCGACCCCGCCCGGGCATAAACCTTCGGCGAAAAATACGGGCCGCTCACCCCTTGAAAAATAAAAAGAGTAGCCAGGGCCGAGCCCATTAAAAGCCGCCGCCGCGCCTTGCCCGCCCAAGGATTCCGCTGATACAGAAAGAGAAACACCGAAATGGCGATCATGGCAAGGAGGCCGATCAAAGTCATGGGATCGGAGGCAAAAATCGACAGATGGTAGTGCCCCTTCATGAGCATGGACTCGCGAAAAAGCATAATCTCCGGCATGACAAAGGGCTCGTCCCGATACATGAGCTTAAATTGCTGCACCACGGAAAGCACAAAAAACAAAGCCGACGTCACGGAAAAGCCCAGCCACATCCTGCCGCTTAAAGCATAGAGAAAGACCAAAGTGCAAAAGACCGGGAGAAAATTCATAAACAAAAGCAGCGGGCTATGTAAATAAGCGGCAAACAGCGCCTCGTGGGTCGGGCCGGTGCCACAGGCGTAATGCAAAGTAAATAACGTAATCAAGCCACTTGCAACGACCATAAAAAGAAAAGGCCGCCACCAAAAAGTTTCACGCTTCATGCAGACATCCTTTCAAAAAACTTTACACACAGTTTACCACAAATAGGCGCCGCCCTTACAAAAATAGGTGGAAAAGAAAAATGCAGGCAACAAAAACTTCCTTTATAATAACAAAAAAACAGAGGCCCTTTTTGGCAAAGAGCCGTAGAAAAATAGAGAGAAGAAACCGGGCCCCGACAGCAGAATCGGCACAGGCGGCGCAATATTTTTCGGAGAAAAAGGAATCCACGCTAAAAGTGAGAAAACCCTTGAAAAGACTTGTCTTACAAAGAGAACAAGGATAATATAGTAATGATTAGGAATTTTTTGATGCCGCATTTATGGCGGCGAACAAACATAGAACGACGTCGCTTAAAAAACGGTAAGGAGGGCTTATGAAACGCCTTATGAAACAACTCTGCCTCTGGACATTGATCCTCACCATGGTACTGTCCGGACCCACAGGCGCCTTTGCGCAGGTGAATTATGAAAATCTCACCGACGACAAGGCCAAGATTGTCAACAATGAGGTGCCGGTGAAGCCGGCCAAGTTGGGGGCGAATGAAACGGCTGCTGATTTAATTAAAAATCCCGAGCAGCCGGCGATCTACACCCTGCGCACCGATTTTAAGGTGCAAAGAGGCGAAAAGTATTATGTTGACTACCAACCCTATGTGGCCAGTGTCGGGGCAGCAGCAACGCAAGCAGAAAAAGATAAGGTCAAGAAGACTATCGACCTACCGGACCTTGCTGGTTATGACGAGCCGCAAGATAATTTTACAATCGACTACGACACGGTAAAAGACGCTGCAGATGGCAAAGGTCAGACAGGCGATAAGACTAACGGAATCAGATACCAAGCAAATGAAGATTTCCGTTACAAGGCCAAGTCCAACAAAATAAAAATCAAACACGTCTTCCAAGGCCTAGAAGACTTTACCAAGTACACCAATCCGGATGGAAGCCTTGGAGATGAAAATGCACTTTTCACAACTCAACAAGGGAATACTGGGTCTACCATGGAAGTCAGTCCCTTGAATGAAAATGATCCAAACCGAAAAGGCTTTGTTCCGGAAGCTGACTCTATCATAATGCAAGTTCCGGAAAACGCTACGAACTTTATCTTGGAATACCGTTACAACCGTGCCCACTACGATGTAGTTTTTGACACACAAGGTGGCACAGCCCTTCCGGCTCGTACCCTTTACTTTGGACAAGTGATGCCTAAAATTGCCGATGCAGATGTTCCGACAAAAGTAGGCGGCGACTTTTTGGGTTGGAAGCCATCCGTTGAATTAAAAACAAAGGATGGAAAAACATTTAAGGCAAATGAAATAATTAAAGTTGGAACCGGCAGTGCTATCAAAAATCTTGATGCCAATTTAATCATGCCGGCAAGCAAGCTTACTTTCACCGCCGTGTGGAAAGACAAGGAAAAGGCAGATTATGCCGTCCAATTCTGGGCAGAAAAGGCAGACCACGCCGACGGCGCCTCTCTGGAAGAAAAGTACGACTATATCGGTACTCGTGTCTATAAAGACAAAGACACAGGCATGAGACCGAACTTGGACAATGAACCGGTAAAAGACATCGTCTTTCCGGACCTGGACCAAGCTCGTCTAGCCAAGATATGGAAAGGCGATAAATTTAATCGTGGGAAAGATCTTTATCTAAACAAGTTCTATGTCTACAACCAAGCCTTAACGCATGAGCAAAATGCGGACCCTGAAAATGTAAACCTAGTTAAGTCTGTAGATTCAACTGGTAAGACTGTCTACAATATTTACTACGACAGACAAGAATACGACCTCTACTTCACCAAGTCGAATGTCCTACCTGCTGAAAACACTTTCTACCCTGAAATTTGGGGATATGATGAAGCTCAAGGCGAGGTAGTGAAGAAGGGCGGCTCCGGCAATCCTTACCATTACAAGGCAAGATTTAACCAGCTCATGCTTGGCTGGCCAAACGACGCCATGCAAACAAAGGGCTTTAGCGAAGGCATGCAATCCTTTGGCTGGGGACCAAACTATACTAAAGCAAATTGGCCAGGTTACTTAGATACACCTCCTTATCGATTAAATGCCGATGAATTCTTAGATATGAAAAACTACGATACTTGGGGCGGCTATGCGAAACCGATAGATAAGGGTAATGGAAAAACCATACCCGTAGATAAATTCGATTTTACAACTCTTTCCTTTGGTATAAATCAGGCCGAAGGCTCTATGCCTCACCACATGGACTTTTGGATGGACGGCTTTAAGCCGGGTGAAACAATTATCCGCTACGACCTATACAGGTTTAAGGCAGATACCAATTCTGAATCTTATAGGCCTAAATACCCCAAGGTTCAAGGCTTTACCGGTAAGAGAACTAATGAACCGGCGGAATTTCTTGATGAAGATGGCATAGATGCTAAAAACGAAGAGCGTGGAGAAGTAACTCCATTTCCTGCTAAGACCTATACAGTGCTTGGAGATGCGCTCCCTCTAGGCAAGATGAAATTTATTTCCGTCTTTTTTAGCAATGCCGATGACTGGGGCGATCCTATAAATAGAGATTATACCTTCGACAAAAACGGCTACCTTAAGTTTGAATACACTCGTAATAAGTACCCACTAAGATTTAACTACGACCCGTCAAAGATAAAGGGCGATAATGAGTTTAACTCAACAAACTCATTAAATACTTTCTACGAATTTCCACTAAAGGCTTTAAGCCCTGATGCGGATACGGAAGAAAGCTACAATACAGAAAATCCGAAAAATATATTGGATAATCCGGAAAAGTTAAAAGAATTGGGCCTTACAGACCTTGTATTTAACGATTCAAATGACGGAAACAAGTTAAAAGTTAAAAGACCTGACAATCTTTCAGACCAAATGGTCTTCAAGGGCTGGGCATTAGACCCCGCCGGCACGAAGCTTATCTGGGAAAACCCGGGCGAAATCATGCCTAACCACGCCGTTAACCTATATGCGAAGTGGGGAGAACCGGACTACAAGTGGAAGGTCACCTTTGATCCGAACGGCGGAACTTTAAGATCAATTAAGGAAGAAAATTTAACTACAAGTCGCAAGAAAATCCAAGAAGGCGACATCGGCCAAGAAGAAATAAACACCTATGCGAAAAAAGAAGCCAATGACGGCGATAAGCAAGTCTTTACCGTTATTCAAAGACAAAAGCTTGTAGAACCTAAGAAGCCCACGAGGAAGGGCTACGACTTTATGGGTTGGGAAGTCATTCGCTATAAGAAGGATGCCACAACAGGCGACTATACGAACGAAATCGACAACTCTTATAGAGACACTTACAAGGTTCCGGAACTTTATTCCTTCGGCAACGACGTCGTAGCACCGGTTTATCTCAAGGCCATTTGGGTACCGAACGACAGAGTGGATGTCGATGTAATCCATCACATTCTAAGTGTGGATTTAAGTACAGAAACAAAAACCATACCTGAGACCTTGCATAGCAAGCGTGCGGGCTATCTGGTTGCCACAACTGGAGACAAACAAAGTGACGAATTGGCACTTGCTACCCATGAAGAGCTTAGTGAAAAATTAACCGGCGACTTAAAGAAGCTGTACGAAGACTATAATAAAAGAGTAAATAATCTAAATAACTCCTACTTCCAAACTTTCCGCGTGGAACCGGAAAAAATTGATGATGGCAATGGAAATTTAATTGACAATCCTAAATTAAAAGACAATGTCTTCCACTTCTTCTACAGACCATTTAGGACTCGTGACTACAAGGTCAACTATATAGATGAAAGATTTAAGGGAAAGACAAATGAAGCAGAAGGTGCAATCATTGGACAAGAAAAAGTTTCCAATGGGAACCGTCACTACGATGCGAGAAACTTCCGCCCCATTCCGGGTTGGAAACTGGTAAGCGCCCCGCAACAACAACTCTTCTTCGATGTCAATGAAAAAACAAATGAATTCTTAGGCATCAACGGAACAGGTAAAGACGAAATTACCTTCTATTATAAGGACGTCCGCGTCATCGAAGTGCCGAAAGACGGCAAGACACCGGAAGGCTATGTAAGAGTGACCTTTAAGGCAGAAAAAGGCGGCTCCTTTATAGATAAGGATGGAAAATCTGTAACGGAACTGAATTACGATGTCATCAAGGGACTAAAATCCGACCTGCTTCCCGTTCCAAAAGAATTAGCAGAAGGCGAAGAAAAAGTTGCTGATAAGTACTATATCACCCCGGAAACCGGAAAGAAATTCGTCAAGTGGGATGAAAAGCCCCTCTTGAACAAAAACACATTGGTCGAAAACGATACAAAAGACTTCTATGTATTTACAGCGAAGTTTGAATGGTCGGGCTTAAGTGCATCCGGCCTGGTAAGAACAGAAGCCTTTAAAGATGCGAACGGCAAGTGGACCAATGACTTTGCTCCGAAGATTGAAGATCTGAAAAAACAACTCGTTTGGAAAGAAAAGGACGTAGAAAAGCCCCTTCCTGCTGGAGCCACCATTAAGCTCTACGACGAAGCCGGTAAAGAAATAACCGAAGACGATCAAGTCTATGCTTTAGTCAACGAAAAGAAAGCCGCCGATAAGGACGAGCTCGTCCGCACCGTAAACATCAAGGCGAAGGTTACTTTCACAGACGGAAAAGAACCCCAAGAGCTTGATATTCCGATCACAGTTTACAAAAACGTCTACGAAGCCCTTAACAAGGCTGGCGACAAACCCCTCTTCTTAAAAGAAGCTGAAGGCAAAGATGCTAAAGACGGCGGATTGAAAGATGTAACCGGCAACTACGTCAAGGTGATCGTACAACCTACTGAAAAGAATGCAAATAAAGACGCCAAGGTTTACTATGTCAATCCGAAAGCTTGGGTCACTATTCCTGAAGTCGCATGGTCGCAAGACGATAAGGACAAGACTGACTTCTTAAATTGGACAGCTGACAAGGATGCCCAAAATGAAAATGGAATCTTCGACTTCACCAAGCGCCATAAGTTCACTGATGAAGAAACACTTATCAAACCATTCTTCACTAAAGATGTAGTGGAACAAAAACAAGGCGAAGACAAACCGAAAGTTCCGGATAACTTTGTCAAAGTCATCGTCAAGACCACGGACAAAGCGACCGACGAAACAGCTTTCGAAAAAACCTTCTGGGTCAACCCGACGAAGGAAGTAACCATTCCGGCTACAGATCCTGTTGGTAAAGAAAATCAAAAGTTTACTTTCGACGGCCTTGGAGAAAAAACTGTTAACTATATCTTTAAAGAATGGCAAAAAGTACAAACCGGCGAAGCTGATGACAGCTTAACGAAAGTAGATCCGGCTGTTAAAATCGATTTGTCGAAAAACAAATACACCGACAAAGTCACCGTCATCGAAGCGGCTTACAAAAAGTCCATTCAAGCAGAACCTATAGTTAAGCCATTAAAGACTAAAAAACTTGATACGCCTCAAGGCAAAGAAATCACAGACGAAATACTAAAAGGATTGATAACACCTCAAGAAGGTAAAGAAATTGAATCGATAGAAGTCATTTCTAAACCCGACGGAAACACCGTGGGCAATGAACCGGCCAAGGTCATCGTCAAATACAAAGACGGAACAACCCAAGGCACCAACGACAGCCCCGTCGTCATTCCCGTGGAAGTTCACAAAAACATCATTCCCGAGGCACCGGGCGGACAACGGCCGAAAGATGCCCTCGACAACTACGTCAAAGTCATCTTTACGGCAGGCGAAGGCGGAAAGCTGGACAAAACCCTCACCGGCAACTTCACCTACTATGTAAGCCCCGAAGTTGAAGTGGACATGAATGCAACGGCAAATGCTATCGGCAAGACACCGGATACCGGCTACATTGCCAATGGCGGCAAGTGGGTAAACGCAGATAAGAAAGAATTAAAAGGCACATTTAAGGATCAAAAAACGGTATTTAAATACGACTTCTTTAAGTCAGAAGATATCGTAGAGAAAACCGACCAAAATCCAAACAAGCCCAAAGGTTATGTCACCGTTAAATTCATCGCCGGAAAAAACGGCGAAGTTGTCGGCGGAAACAAAACCTACTACGTCAACCCCGATGCAAATATCAAGCTGGTTGACAAGGATAAGGCAACAGCAGGCGCTACGAACGAATTGGTCGTTCCTGAAGCGAAGGCTAGTGACAATTACGGATTTACCGGCTGGGTTGAAAAAATCGACTACACCAATCCCATTAAGGGCGATCGTGAACACGTAGCCAAATTCACCAAGAACAACGTCACCCTGACCTACGATGCCGGCGGAGGAAAAGGCACTGTACCTGAAAAACAAACCGCAGCCTTTGGCGAAACGGTTCAATTAGCAGGACAAGGCACTTTGACGAAAGAACATTCCAACTTTATCGGCTGGAAACTCGACGGCGAAGACAAGATCTATCAACCCGGCGATTCCGTAAAACTTGAAAAAGCAAGAACCGCCACCGCTCAATGGGCACCTGTAAAACACACCGTTATGTTCGATCTGGCACAAGGCAAAATCAATGGCGAGACGAGTAAAAAGCCTGTTACAGTTGATTACGGCAAGACCGTTGAATCTGTCGCAGATCCCGAGCGCGAAGGCTATGTCTTTACTGGTTGGAAAGCAGGCAACGATCCCTTCGATCCGGCATCCACACCGGTGACGAGCGATGTGAATCTCGTCGCACAATGGGAAAAAGCCGTTGAAAAGATTGACGAAAATACCACCGTCGATAAAAACCACTTCATCAAAGTCACCTTTAAACAAGGGAAACATGGACAATTAGCCGGCGGCGAAGTGACTTATAAAGTTGCTAAGGGATATAACCTGGATCAAGCCAAGGCAAATGGCCTGGCCATTCCCGGAATCGAGCCCAACAAATACTACAAGGCCCTCGATACAAATAGCGGCTGGGATAATGAACTGAAGCTTCAAGGACAAGATGTGACCTTTACTGCGCAATATGCGCCAGAGTCAGATCTTATTCCCATCGATCCCAAGCAAACGGATCCGGACATCATCAAAAACGAAAAACCGGAAGGCATGGTTCTCGTTCAATTTGTCGTCGACGATACAAAAGCCTTTATGCTGGCACCCAGTAAATTCTATGTGGCACCGAATAAAGAAGTTACCATTACCCCGCCGACGGTCTACAACCGCCCCGGCGCAAAAGTCTTTGAAGGCTGGCAAAAGATAAATCTCGATAGTAAGGGACTTTTGAAAGCAAGTTTTGTTGAAGACACATCGATTCCTGCCAAAGGCTTAGGACTGACGGAAATGGAAATAGTGGTTCCGAAGGCAGGCTTTGATTTTGTCGAAGTCAAGAGAGAAAGCCTGGAAAGCGGTGCAACGGGTCATCTTGAAATTATTCGCGGCGATCAAAAATTTGTCGCTGAACCTGCTCAGGAATACACTACCCAAAGAAGAATCGGTAGACGGATCAAAAAGGATGTTAAGTTCGGATTTAAAATCCCCGCGGAAGCAGGTAAGCTACAATCCGGAGACTTAATTCGTCACTGGGCAGAAAATGACACAATGAAATCAAACATCAAAGAGATCACCATTAAGTAAGGAGAGGATACTTTGAAAATAAGATACACAGCATTTATGCTGGCTCTGCTCGTGCTGGTGCAAGTGTTTGCGCCGGAAGTGGCACGGGCGAAATCGAGTGAACCGTCAAAGAAAACGGCGGTTCAACTCGTGAAAATGGGTGCTTTAGATCCCAAAACGTATCCTAAACTGGATAATAAGGCGATCTTGGCAATTCAAAAGCAAGCAAGAAACAACCAGAACAGATTTAGAACGGGGAGGAGCGGCTTCTTTTCAGCAGGAAGCCCCTATCTGCCCGGACAAACCCCGCCAGACAATGAAAAAGCGGCAGCTTACGGTAATTTACACGTAGACTTTGTGGCCGAAGGCTTGAAAGACAATGGAGTGACAAAGCCCTTCCAATGGAGTGAGATATTCGGCACAGATTCCAACGGCAATCCGGGAACAGCCAATATCTACTTCGTTCAAAAAGACGCAAAGACCAACAAAAAAATTGCCACTTTTAAATTAACCGTCGACAAGGCAGGGGAATATAGTTTAAATGACTTCAATGGAAAACCTGCCAAGTTGCCCTTGTATTCCAAGGCCCTAGAGCCCTATAAATACGATGTGGAACTGGAGACAGGCGTATCGGAAAAAGTAACCTTACTGACCGTGGATTTGTCAGAAACAGGTGACAAAAAACCTTCGTTTAAAAAAGATGGAGACGGCAATATCGTTGCCGACATTCCCCTCTATTTAAAGATTGGCCAAACTGCTTCGACGAAATTTATTTCCGAGTGGCACACAGGCGTGGCAAAAGATGCAAGACCGCCGGTGAATGGCGAATTCAATAATAAAATCGACGAGTACCCAGGTTATTTTCCTTTCTCAAAAGATGATGGGGGATCCATCATTATTCGAAATGATTTCGTGAATAACTCGGATTATCAAGATCCCGGCTATACGGAATATCCTCCTTCGTCTTTATTAAGTGTTCCTGAGGTAAAAGTTACTGAAGGAATAGAATTTGCAGATGAAAACGACACAGCAGGAAAACCGACTTATAATTTTGACGAAGCCAACAAAATCATTACGACCTTAGACGGAAAGCATAAGTTCAAATACGACTTCACCTACGACGTGGTGAAGGGCGGGAAGCTGATCATGACGGAAATCTTGCCCGTGACTTTCGACGCCAATGGCGGGAAGTTTGCTAACTTCACTGCTCCCGATACGGAGACAAAGATCGTCAAGGAAGTTGAATACGACGGCACGGTGGTCGACAAGGCGGAAAATCCCACGAAGGATCGTGAAACCTTTAAGGGCTGGTCATTAACAAAGGGTGGAGCTATCGCCACTGATGCTGATTTTGCAAACATCAAAGAAGCCAAGACTCTCTACGCCATTTGGGACAACAACAAAATCACGGCGGAAGAACTGACGGTTCATGAGTCTTTTAAAGCTGATGGGGCTACAGAATATACTAATAACTTTATTCCGACGCTTGACCAATTAAAAGGACAAGTCAAGATTAAAGGCGCGAATGGCACGCCCCAAGCACTAGCAGATGATGACACTTTTGAAATATTAGATGATAGTGGCGCTGCCATTACCGGCGATGCATTAAAAGATTATCTATATGAAAAATTAAAAGAAAAAGATAATTCTAATGATGAACCTACAAGGGTAGAAACGGTCAAGGCGAAAGTCTCCCACGCAAACGGCACGATCCAAACCGTGGACATTCCCATTAAGGTCATCAAAAACATTTACGAAGCCAAGACCGAAGAGGGTAAGCCGAATTACGTCCCGGAAGGCTATGTAAAAGTCACGGTCGATCCGACGACAAAGGCAGAGAAACCGCAACAATACTTTTACTATGTGAATCCGGCTGCGAAAGTGGTGATCCCCGGGAAAGATCCTGTGGGCACCGGCGACAACAAGTTTGTGAAATGGACGTACAGGGACAACGGAACTGAAACAGAATACAAGCTTGCTGACCACCCGAGGCATAAATTTGGTGCGGAAACCACCATCGAGGCCCAATACGTTTCCGACGTGATTCCGCAAGACGGCGACACAAAGCCAGAAGGCGTACCGGATAATTTCGTTAAGGTCACCTTTGTTCCCACGGACAACGGGACGATGGAAGGCAACAAAATCTTCTGGGTCAACCCGGAAAAGAAAGTCACCATTCCCGTGAAGGATCCTGTAGGGAAAACCTACTACACCTTTAAGAAATGGAAGATCGGCGTAAATGCTGACGGAGCAGTTTACAATCCAAGTACTCCAACGAAATTTACCGATGTAAATGGAACCATCATCACCGCCACCTACGATGAATCGAAGAAAATCATTCCCTATGATCCGAGCGCAGCAGATCCTATGGTTCGCCCGGACGGTTATGTTCGAGTCACCTTTGCGGCGGATCCGGGCTTAAAGCTTACGGAACAAAAAGCCTACTACGTCAAGAAGAACGCAGGGATCACCCTCGGAAATGCTGAACTTGTAAAACCGAAGTATTCCGAGGATACCGGCTACAAGTTCGACAAGTGGGACAAGGAAGACTCCCTTGTCATCGAAGCATCGGACATTGTCGTTACGGCCGAGGCGACGAAGCTGGATAAGGTGATTCCGGAAAAAGACGACAAGGGAAATCCGAACAAAAAGCCCAAAGGTTATGTGGAAGTAGAGTTTAGGGTAGGGCAATCCTTTGGGAAGATTTCCGATGGTGAAATCACGAAATATTACGTCAAGCCAAACACAGAGGTAACGCTACCCCTGCCGAAGACAGAGCCCTACACCGGTTATGTATTTGATGAATGGAAACTAAACGATGAAGAATTTACTTCAAAGCCGACCAAATTCGCTGCTAACACAGCTGTGTGGGGCTGGTTTAAACCGCTAGAATCAATCATACCGAAGGTCAATGATGACGGAACAGAAAACAATAAGCCCAAGGGCTATGTTACCGTCACCTTCGACAAGGGCAGGGACGGAGAAAAAATCACCGGCCAAACAGTCTACTACGTCGATCCGAATAAAGGTGTCTTGATTAAAGCGCTGACTAAACCGGAGGTAACACCGAAGGTGGGTTATCGTTTCAAGGAGTGGTTGTATGCAGACAGCACGGAAATTAAAGACGATTTGAAGGTCGTTGCCGATTACACCCCGCTTGATGGCGTCATTCCAAAGATAAAAGAAGACGGAACGGAAAACGAAAAGCCCGACGGCTACGTTACCGTGAAGTTGATTCCCACGGACAAGGCCACGGATGAAACAAAAGCTGACACGACCTACTACGTCAATCCGACAAAAGAAGTAACCATCCCGAGCAAGGACCCTGTAGGTAAAAAAGTGACCGACAAAAACGGAAACACCTACACCTATCTATTCAAAAACTGGACAGTAAGCAAAGGAACCATCCTTCCTCCTTGGGATAAACCCGAAACAGGCAACACAGAGATTAAAGGAACCTTCACCAAAGAGACGGAAATCACGGCGAAGTACAATATAAAAGCTGAAAAACTGGTGAACGGGCCGAAGGTAAAAGAGAATCCCATAACGGTAATAGACAAATTGCCCGAAGCCAAAGACCTTATCAAGAACCATTACGATCCGGCCGATCCAAACAATAAGGATAACCTACCGGACGGAACGACCTTCACCTACACCCCCGACGGAACGCCGGACGTATCGAAATCGGGCAAACCGACCGCTAAAGTTGAAGTGAAGTATCCGAACGGCAAGACCATGGTCGTGGAAGTTCCCATTACCGTTGTCGACAACGTGGTTCCGCAAAAGGGCAACGAAAAGCCGAACGTGCCTGACAACTATGTCAAGGTCACCTTTGAAATCGAAGGCGAAGGCGGAAAGATTGCAGACGATGCAACCGAAGTTTACTACGTCAATCCTGCAAAAGAAGTGACCGTTCCTCAACCGAAGACGAAGGCCGACACAGGTTACAAATTTGACAAATGGGATCAAGACACAGCGACGGCGAAAAAGTACACCGACGACACGACGGTAAAGGGTAGCTTCACAAAAGGAACGGACATTATTCCTTCGACCAATGATCAAGGTCAACCCAATACCAAGCCCGACGGCTACGTCACCGTCACCTTCGACAAGGGTGCAAACGGAAAAGCCATTTCAGGCCAAACAGCCTACTACGTCAATCCGAATGCAGGTAAAAAGCTTTCCGACATTACGCCCAAGCCGACTGTAACGCCTGATACAGGTTTCACGGCAAACGGATGGGACAAAGAGGACATGACGGAAATTAAGAGCGACATCACCGTAACGGCTCAATATCTACCAAAGGACGATGTCATTCCCAAGACCAAAGAGGATGGATCTGATAACGACAAACCCGAAGGTTATGTCACCGTCACCTTTGTAAAAGGCGAGCACGGAAAAGAATTGACGGGTCAATCCGTTTACTACGTCAATCCCAACAAGCCAGTCGTTCTTAAGGATAAAGCACCTACGGCCGTTCCTAACACCGGCTATAAATTTGCAAGATGGGACACTTCCATCGACAAACCCACCCTATACAAAGAAGGCGATACCATCACCGCTCTCTACAATAACCCGGACGTCATCTCCACAAAGGAAATCGCCGGTTATGTAAAAGTGGAATTCAAGCCGGGAAGCCACGGCAACTTATCCGGGCCGACAGATTATTGGGTTAAGCCCGATGTAGATGTTTACCTTCCCTCTCCGTGGGTCAATGCCAATGATGGCTACCAATTCGACGGGTGGGATAAATTGCTAAGTGTTAAGTTTGGCGCAGGTGCGCCGACTTACGTCATAACGGCGAAATACACTGAGAAGCAGTACCCCACACCGCAGCCGGATCCCATTCCGCAGCCCTACCCCACGCCGCAGCCCAATTTCGTGCCTTATCCCGTCCCCGGTGAAACGAAGACGGTCTATAAGGATCGCACGGTGCTTCGCCGCGAAGTGCGCTACATGCAAGGTTTCGAAGGCAAGTTCCGTCCCGACGACGGCTTGACCCGTGCCGAAGCGGCGCAAATTTTGGCCAATGCACTGAAGGAAGACGGCTACCCCTTCGATCTCCGCTACAAGCTTCCTTATAAGGATACGACGAAGGAAATGTGGTACAACGATGCGGTAAGGATCACCACCCAAGCCGATGTCTTTATCGGTTACGACGACGGCGAATTTAAGCCGCAACGAAAGATCACCCGCGCCGAGTGGATCGCCACCTTGCGCCGGTTCCAATACGTGGATAAAGTGGGCGGCAATTCCCTCCACATGCGCAAAAACCACTGGGCCATTCCCGAAGTGGAAGCGGCCTACCGGAGCGGATGGCTTTCCATCTACACGGAAAAGAAAGCTCCCTTTAATTACGATGAACCCATTTCTCGGAAGGAAGTGGCCGCCGTATCCAACCGCGCATTCCGCCGGGTACGGGACATGGCTTACATCCGTAGAAATGACAAGTTCATGATTAATTACACGGACATTAACAGAGATATGTGGGCTTACGACGACATTCTCTGTGCAAGCAACACGTTCCTTCACCAACGTCAAGGTGCCTACATCGCCTACAAGCGCGGCGACAAGGCCTACACCATCGACGTGAAGGATGCGATTATCGAGCAGGATCTCTTCCAACGGATCCCGAGGCATCGCTAGTGTAAAGAGAAAAGACAGCATCGCCTGTCTTTTTTCTTTTGCCCGAGAAGGAAAAAGTAAAAAAACCCCCTCGCCCCTTATGGTACAATCATAGAAGGAGGAGGGGGTTTTTTGCGCGACAAACATGGCATTGACGTGGCGCCTTTAGAGGAAACCCACGTCCGCGATTTTTTGACCTGGACGGATTACGAGGACCCGCTCTTTAGTGTGTATAATTTTATGGAAGACGAGGACACGGTGGGGGATTGGTACCGCTGGAAGACGAAGGGCCACCGGGATCAGTACTTCGCCATTCTGGAAGCGGGCCGCGCCGTGGGCTACATGGGCCTGAAGCATATTTCCCTCATTACCCGCACCGCCGAGGTGGGCATTATTCTGGACCGGGCGGTCATCGATCGGGGCGTTGGCCGGGCGGCCATGCATTGGCTCTTGAATTACGGTTTTTACACCTTGGGGCTTGAGCGGATTCTTCTGGAGGTGCTTCCTTGGAACGGGCGGGCCATTCATTTGTACGCGTCTTTGGGATTTGAACGAATGGGCAGGGCTTTTCGCCGGGTGGATTTGCCCCAAGGGGCGTTGTATGAAGCGGCCTTCGCTCCCTATCGAAAGCAGATGCGCACCATGGGGCAGTTTTGTGTCGTGTCGGTGCATCAAATGGAACTCACGAAAGGCAGGTGGCGGCGTGGAATTTAAATTGGATCCGCCGAAATTGGATTTAGGGGATACGCCCATTGAAAATATTTTTTTAAACGATTACATGCCCCAGGCCGATGGGGATTTCGTGAAGGTCTATTTGGCCGGGTTGCAGCTGGCTTCAAACGGCGGCGAGGGAGACCACAAGGCTTTGGCCGATCGCCTGAATCTTTTGGAAACGGACGTGAAGCGGGCCTGGGATTATTGGGAATCGGAAGGCATTGTGGAGAAGATCTACGAAGGGGAAAGCTACGGCATTCGCTTTTTGCGTCTGAAGGAGCTTTACACGAAAGAGGTCTACAGCCCCGAGGACAAGAAGAGCGATTTCGTGCGTCGGCTGGAGGATGCGGAAATCGCCAATCTCTTTTCCAAGGTGGAATATTACATGCGCAAGCAGGTGCCCTACCAGCAAAAGCTGGACATCGCCGCCTGGCGCGAGGTGTACAACATGACGCCGGAGATGATTTTGGAGGCTTTTCGCTACGGCACCGAAGAGAAAAACAAGCGCTCCGTCCCCTACATCGAGGGGATTGTGCGGAATTGGGCCGACGGTAATGTGCGCACCCCCGAGGCTTTGGCGGAAAATTTCCGCACCCACGATGCGGCCTACTACCGCTACCGCCACCTGCTTCAATTGATGGGCTTATCCGACAAGCCCTACATTCGCGGTGAGTCCGACGCCGTCACGTCCTACGCCGAGGAAATGGACTTCGCCCTTTTGGAAGAGGCGGCGAAACGCACCGGGGGCATCGGAAAGCCCAACTGGCGGTATTTTGAAAGCATCCTCGCCGCGTGGAAGGCGAAGGGCATTAAAAAGCCCGAGGATCTTTCCAAGGATCAAAAGCCCAAGGTGCTTCGCGGCCATCGAACCCAGCCCATGGCGGGCTCGGCCACGGCCAAATACAGCGCCGATGCCTTGGAAAAAATGGCCCAGCGTAAGCGCCGGCAATTTATAGAGGGGAAAGGACAGAAATAGATGACATCCATCTTCGATAAAATTCGGGCGGATTACGACGCCCTCAGGCGAGCAAATGAACAGACCCTTCGCGAGCGCCGGGAGGAAGCCTACGCCATGGCGCCGGGGCTTGAGGCGGTGGAAGAAAACATCCGCGCCCTGGGCTTTGAAGCGGCCAAGGCCACCCTCGTGAGCGGCGACGCCTCTGTGGCCGATGCGGCCGTGAAGGAGCTCAAAACCTACGAAGCCATGGCACGGGCCATGCTTGTGGAGGCGGGGCTTCCGGCGAATTACCTGGATCCCGTCTACCGCTGCAGCCAATGCAAGGACACGGGCTATTTGGAAAACGGCGCGCGCTGCAGCTGCATGAAGCAGCGGATCACCGCTTATCTGCACCGCTCCAGCCACATCGAGCGGCAGATCGAAAAAAACAACTTCGGCAACTTCCGCCTGGACATCTACTCCGACCTGCCCTTTGCCGACGAGGGCATTTCCCCGCGGCAAAACATGGAAGAGATTCTCGCCGTGGCGGAAAACTTCATCGCCACCTTCGACGAGGCCAACGACATGAATTTGCTCCTCTACGGCCCCACGGGCCTGGGCAAGACCTTCCTTTCCCACGCTGTCGCCGCCGAGCTTATGGCGGCGGGAAAATCCGTGGTCTACGAAACCGCCTTCGGTATGGTAAGGATCTTCGAAGAAAAAACCTTTAATCGCGACGCGACAGACGAAGTGAAAATGGCCTACGACAGCTTATTTTCCGCGGATCTTTTGATCATCGACGATTTGGGCACCGAGCTCACCAATTCCTTCACCAACTCCCAACTCTTTAACATCGTCAACAGCCGCATGATCGACGGCAAAAAAATGATCATCAGCACCAATCTGAGCCCGCGCGAACTTTCCGCCGTCTACGGCGACCGAATCTTCAGCCGCATCTTCCATAAATTTGTGCCCATGGCGTTTTTTGGGAAAGATTTACGTTGGGAAGCTGAATAAAGCCCAAGGGATTGGGCTTTATTCAGCGAGCGGCGCAGGTCGCTTTGTCCCTACTTTTTCTTTTTCCTTCGCACAAATTTTGTTCTTAATTCCCCAGTACACAATTTTTGTGATTCGCTTTCCCTCTTTTCTTAACTCAACATTCCATTCTTAAATGGCTTTTAAACCCGGGGGCAGGGAAAAGAGCTCAGAGCGGAAGGCCGCATTTTCCCCGCCCCCGGGGCCCCCACCCCTTTTTTGGCCGCGTTTAAACTGTAAGAAAATGCCTGCGGCATTTTCTGCTATTTGGGCTGCGTCGCGAAAAGAAGAATGTGAGTTGGGCGACGTTTCTTATTAGGAAAAAGAAACTTTGCCCAACTCACTTACTTTCGTTGGCGACACATCCCAACAGGAATCGAAGCCCGCAGGGCTTCGCACATTAGAAAAGCGTTAGGGTGGAGTGGGATGGGGTCCAGGGGAAGGGCCAGAGGGCGTACAACTATACATCCGTTTCGTGTAGGCTTCGCCTCCCCGAAACGGTGTAAGACTGCATCTGACCTTCCAACGACTCGCTTTGCTCGTCGGGATAGGTCATGAAATCGCAACGCCCTAGGCCCTTCCCCTGGTCTCAAAGCCATGTAGAATTCAAATTTTAAGCGAAAAAAGTAACTTGAATCCATTACGTCAGCTAAGCAATTTCACAGTATGCAACCTAATTTGTGGGGCAGAGGGCGTACAACTATACATCCGTTTCGTGAAGGCTTCGCCTCCCCGAAACGGTGTAAGACTGCATCTGACCTTCCAACGACTCGCGACCCTCGTCGGGATAGGTCATGAAATCGCAACGCCCTAGCCCCTTCCCCGGGTTTCAAAACCTTGCGGGAATGGTATTTTAAGCGAAAGAAATAACTTGATTTTATTACGTTCACTGCGCATTTAAAAAAGCTGCCCCTTGAACTGACGTCCCTTTCCCCTCTTCGGAAAGCAAAAAAAGTGAGCAAAGAAAAAAGTGAGCAAAGAAAAAACAGCCGCAAAAAAAGAAAAGCCCCCCGGGGGGATTGGGGGAGACTTCCTCCCTTGAGAAATCGTTTTATATCCACTATAATGAAGGTAGTCATAGAGAAAGAGAGGAGACAATTATGAAATTATCCAATCGTATCGAGTCCATGCCCTATAGTGCCATTCGTAAACTGACCCCCTACGCCAACAAGGCGAAAGAAGCGGGCAAAAAAGTTTATCACCTGAACATCGGCGCACCGGACGTTGAAACCCCGCAAGAATTCTTCGATGCCATTAAAAACATCGACATGAAAGTATTAAGCTATGCACCCTCTCCGGGGCTTCCCGAACTTCGTGAAGGCATGGCAAAATACTACCAACGCAGAGACACCCCCATGACCGCCGATGACATCGTCGTCACCGCAGGCGGCTCCGAAGCCCTTCTTTTCACCCTGCTCGCCATTACCGACGTAGGCGATGAAATCCTTACCTGCGAACCCTACTACACCAACTACCTTTCTTACTTCATCGAAACCTCCACCACGGTAACCACCTTCCCCACCGTCGTAGAAGACGACTTCCACCTCCCCTCGAGAGAAGTCATCGAATCGAAGATTACCGACAAAACCAAAGCCATCCTCTTGGCCAACCCCGGCAACCCCACCGGTGCCGTCTACACCCAAGAAGAAATCGAAATGATCGCCGACATCGCCATCGATCACAACCTTTGGATCATCGCTGAAGAACTTTACCGCGAATTCATCTTCGACGGCAAAAAATTCCACAGCTTCGGTACCATCGAACGCATCCAAGATCGCCTGATCCTTCAAGACTCCATCTCCAAACGCTTCAGCGGTTGCGGCGCACGTATCGGTAACCTGGCCTGCATGAACAAAGATTTCATCGCCGCCGCCAACAAGCTGGCCACTGCACGTCTGGCTTGCCCCACCGTGGACATGATCGGTGCCGCAGCCCTCTATGAAATCGACGATTCCTACCTGGATCAAATCTCCGAAATCTATCAAGAACGCCGCGACGTCATCGTCGAAGAATTAAACAAAATCGACGGCGTGAAATGCAACATGGCCGGCGGCGCCTTCTACACCGTAGCCGACCTGCCCGTTGACGATGCCGAAGACTTCTGCCGCTGGTTGCTTGAAGAATTCGACGTCGACGGCGAAACCTTAATGATGGCTCCCGCCGCAGGTTTCTACGAACACAGCGAAGACTACATGAGCCAAGTACGTTTGGCTTACGTATTAAACGTCGATGCTTTGAGAAAAGCCATGCACATCCTCGACGAAGGATTGAAAGCTTACAAAGCAAGATAAGAGAAAAACAAAAAACCATGGGTAAATGGCCCATGGTTTTTTAATGTCCGCGATTTATTTTTCGCGCCTTGTCTTCATTAATCACGCCTGAGGAAGGACAAAGACACGGAGCAATTCCTGTTGGGCGTTGTCGCCGATGAAAGAAAGTGAATTGGGCAAAGAATTCTTATTGGCGAAAAAGTATCTTCGCCCAAATAAAAATCACTCAAAAGCGAAGAAGCCCAATACAAATCAAATGCCGTCAGGCATTTGCACTGCTAAAAGGCGTTGGGGGTCGAAGGGGTTGGGGCCCCGGGGAAGGGGCAGAGGGCGAATCGCAACGCCCTGGCCCCTTCCCCGGGTTTCGGAGCCGTAAAAGAAAGGTGTTTTTAGCAATAGAAGTAACTTGATTTAATTACGTTCGCTCCGCATTTTGAAGATCAGCACCCCGCCTTGAGGATCAGAGGGCGTACAACTATACATCCGTTTCGTGAAGGCTTCGCCTCCCCGAAACGGTGTAAGACTGCATCTGACCTTCCAACGACTCGCGACCCTCGTCGGGATAGGTCATGAAATCGCAACGCCCTTTTTCCCTCCCCCGGAAAGGAAGGGTTGAAAGAAGGTACACGAAAAAAACAAGAAAATCCTCCTTCCCCATAAAAAGAAAGAGCCGATTTCCCGTCGGCTCTTTCTTTTCTTTCCTATATTAAATTATATTCCTTCAGCATATTTTCCACCTCGGTCCCGCCGATTCTCTCAGCAATCTTCAGCATAATCTCCATGGGCAGATTGAGCTTGGGTTTTTCCCCGTCGTTCAGGGCGCTGATGCCGGCGAGGAGGTAGCGCATATCGTAGCGGGAGGCGAACACTTCGGGCACGCATTTTTCAACCCCCGTGAGCACATACACGGCTTCCATGGCGCAGCGGGCGGAATATTCCGTGGTAAACACCGTGTCGCGGCCGGGATCGTCCAGGGTTTCGACAAATTGCCCCAAGAAGGCAAAGTTCACGGCGTGCTTCGGCACCACATAGGGTCGATCGCCGAAGCTTCGCGGCATAAACTGCGCCGTAATGTAGGGCATAAACACGGGAATGGTGGAAGTGTCCTTCGCCAGCCCGTCGATTTCATCTTCCGGCACGCCGATGTGGTAGAGCCATTCCTTGGCGATCTCTTCCCCGGTGCAGGCCTTCATGGGCTTCTTCACATAATCGCCTTCCTTGTCCGTAAACAGACCGTAGACCCACACGGCGATTTCATCTTCCGGTTGGCCGATGTATTGGCCCTGGCGGTTAATCGTCCAGCTCATGAGCCAGGACGAATCCCGCGCCGTCACAATCCCCCCGGTTACAACCTTGCCCGTGTAGGGGCTGCGCTTGGTAATGGCTTCGATGTACTTGGCGATGGCCTTGCTCTTTACCGTCACCGTGGCCGATTCCCAATTGGACTTGGCGATGTCCGATGCAAACACCTCGGGCCGTCCGAATTCAGGCGACTTCTTCGCGATGGCCTTCCACAGACGGAAGCTCTTTTCCTCGTCGATGGCAAGATCCGGCGCCGTGTCGTTGGATCCGTAGGCGGAGGATTCCACCAAAGATCCGGTGGTGATAAAGAGCAAATCATTTTCCGTGAGGGCAATGGATTTGTCCGCGCCGCTCACCGCATCCACGGCCACGATCTTCGTCGCCGTCTTTTTGTTTTCCGCCAGATCAAATTCCACATCCAGCACGTCGCAATTGTATTCCGTGCACACGCCCTTGGCCTTGAGCCAATCCATCATGGGCACCACAATGGATTCATATTGGTCGTAGCGGGTAAATTGCAGGGCCGATAAATCCGGCAGACCGGCCACGTGGTGAATAAAGCGATTGATGTAAAGCTTCAATTCCAAAACCGAATGCCAATTTTCAAAGGCAAACATGGTGCGGTAGAACGTCCAGAAATCACTTTCCAAAAACTCGTCGCTGAACACCTCTTCCACGGACACACCTTCCAGCTTTTCATCCGGCGTCATGACCAAGTGGAGAATCTCCTTAATCACGTCATTGGAAAGATTAAACTTCCCGTTGTCATCGCGCTCCCCACGATTCTTCGTGACGCGGCAGTGGCTGAAATTCGGATCGTCCAAATTCGTGTAATACAAATCGTCGAGAATGGACATGTTCGGATCTTCACGCGAAGGAATCACGCTCAACAGATCCCAAAGCACCTCGAAATGATGCCCCGTTTCCCGGCCGCCCCGAGCCACATAGCCCAGATCCGAGAGAAGCTTCCCGTCCAGGGCGCCGCCGGCAATGGAATCTTTTTCCAAAAACACAATCTTCGACGGATCCATCTTCGCGTCCTTAATCAAAAAGCCCGCCGCAGACAGCCCCGCGATTCCCGTGCCCACGATGTAGGCCTTTTTGTCGTCGATCCCCGCGGGCTTTCTGGAATTCACCAGGCGGTCGTAATCCCCGTTGCCCAGCTTCAACCGTTCGTCAAACGTTTTAATCTTCATAAATCATTCCTCCCTTGTTTCATTGATTTCATGATACAAAGAGAAAAAGAAGGTGACAACGGTTAAAACAGCCCCTTTGTCCGAAACTTGGACATGAAGAGAAAATTGCAACAGATTAGGACAAAACAAAAAAAGTGTACAAAACCTTCCCGAAGAAAGCCCTGTACACCACATTACTCACTTAAGGATTCACTGATCTTCAGCGAGCGCTCAATATTGCCGTCGAACAAGCGTCCGATGCGAAAAATCACCGCACTCGGAGAAGCCTGCATCCCCTCCTGCACCCACTTATCCAAAAGGCCCACAAGCGCCGCCCGGTAAAAATCCGTCACCAGCCGCTTGTCCTCGGCCTTCGCCCGAATCCCCTTCGCCTCGCACACAGAATCCACATAGCGCGTCATCACCGAGTCGCACAATTCGAAAAGATACGCGTCCCTGTCCTTCTTGTCGATGGACTGAAACAGATTCTGCGCCGCCCGCTTGTTTTCCAAAAGAAAAGACACCGCGTGCAAAAGCCCCTCCTCCCAAGAGAGCGTGGCGTTGAATTCCGCATCCACCTTCACCAACTCGTCGGCCCAAATCTCCTTCACCAAAGAGTAAATATCGTCGTAATGGTAGTAAAACGTGTTTCGGCTGATCTCGCATCGAGCCGCCAATTGGGCGATGGTAATCGAATGAAAATTTTTTTCCTCCAGAAGAGTCAAAAACTCCCCCTTAATCAATTCCTTCGTGTACTGCCTTGCCACACAATCGCCCCCTTTCCTTCCATTATATATATTTACCCGCCGCGTAACATAATTGTACCACAGAGAAAAAAAGTCTGAAAAGGTGCGTTAGAATTAAAAAACAAGAGAAAAATTTAATTTTCCGCCTCTCAAAAAATTTTTTTTGGAAAAAAATCATAAAGAGTATGTAGTTGGTGGACTATTCCATTGTTTTTTTGATTTTTATGGTTTATTATAGTAATTATAAATAATAGGAAGAAAATGATTTCAGATCATTTGTACATAAACGAGCACAAGAAACGGGGAGGAACACATATGAAAACTGCACTGAAACGCGTCGCGAGCCTTTTAATGGCCCTTATTATGATCCTGGAAGTGGTGGCACCCGGCGTCGTCGAAGCGCGATCCGGAAACAATAATCGCGCCACCGTAAGCGACGAGGCATACATCCCACCCGACGGAAATAGGATCGATCCCGATCAAAACCACGACAACCGACTGCCGGAATTTATCGATCCCGACGACGACGGCTACTACTACACGCCGAGAAAAAGCCCTGCGCGCCCCGCGCAAAATGCCCCGGCCCAAGCTGCGCCGAAACAAGGCGTTGAAGGTAATGCCGCCGATGTGGAGGTGTCGGAAGAAAAGGCACCGAAGCCTTTGATCGAAGACGAGGCCAAGAGCAAAGAAATGGCTCTGGAATTTTCGGAAGAAAAAGAAAGAGTCCGCGTGGCATCGCCTATGAATCCCGGTGGACTCGAAGACAAAAAATTCACCATCCTTACCCGCTTCGACGTTTTCACCAAAAACGGAGAAGAGCCGGTGAGAAAGGGCCAAACATTCACCCTGCACTTAGACGACAAGCTCATGGTAAAAGACCCCTCCACCTTAAAGCGACTTAGCCATAACGGAAAAGTCATTACGGATCCCCCGGTCTACAACAAAACCGCCAACACCATTACTTACACCGTAAAAGACGATATTACCGAAGACATCCAAGTGCCCATGGCCGTGGATGTGGACTACAATACGGCAAACATCGATCCCAATGCCAAGAAATTTACCATTATAAATAAAGTAACGGGCATCGGCGTCAACAAACCCCCCAAAGACCTGCTTCCCGTGGTCGTGGATTCCAACGGCAATATGCTCTCCAGCATTATCGAGCCGGGCCGGGACGATGTAGTCGAAGTCATCGAAGAAGGCGACAATTACAAAGTCAATGTGGACGCCTACGGCGAACCCGTCGTCAACAACCGGGAAATGGCCGGCATCCGCTGGACCGTAAGAATTACTTCCGATAGGTACTTAGTAAAAGACCTGGGCCTTAAAACCAACTTTACCACGGTAAAAGGTTCCGGCCTCGGCGAGATCCAAAACATTTCCGTCACCAATACGACGGTGCCCGATACGGAATTTTCCAACAACCCGGCAGAAGGCAATTTGGGCATTGTAAGTTCCAAGCACCATAATCTAAACACAGATACAAAAGAGCTTTACTACACCTTCTACACCCCGAGGACCACGAAACAAGGGTCCTATATGTTGGATCTTTCCACCGTACTAACCAAAAAAAACATTAAGGGAACGACGAAACCCGTGATCGGTGCCGTGCGCCTCATCCTTCCCGAAGGCTACAACAGCGATCAAATTCGCGAAGCCACTCCCACCCGCGTGGGCATGAACAACCGCACCACGGTCATGGGCGAATTCACATCGAACAGCACCGCCACCTGGACCGTCACCGACGCCGTGTCCTCGAAAGACCCGGGAAAAATCAATACAAAATTGCCTCTTGAAAACAGAACGCTTGAAGGCAAACAAACCGTTCAAAGGGCACAAATGGCCGTCTACGGCATCGACGCTCAAGGCCAAATGATTCCGGAAAGCAGCGAAAACATCAGCGACTTCCCGCAACAGGGAAATAATCCCGGCGCGAAGTCCGTGGGTACCATTGCCGTTTATGAAGTGAATACGAATTTGACCAACCCGGATAAAGCGGAAGACTACGCCGTCTCCGGCGTGGCCATTTCCAAATACCAAGACCTCTACGTGAAACAAGTGTGGGGCGACATGCCGAACAACATCCGCATGCCCGCTCAAGACTTTATCGCCAAAGGCACAAATGGCGATGTGCTCGGCAAATGGACGGTTGAGGCAGACACGACGGGCAAGACCAGCCGAAACATTACCCTGCCGGGAGCCAAGTATTGGGCCATTACAAATGACAGCGAAGGCACCGTCACCGCCACGCGCATCGAACACAAAATCGAGCAAGATTTCGGCCCCCTCCCCAAAAAAATTAACGGAAAGAACTACACCTACTACGAAAACCTGAACTACTACACCAGCGACGAGAAGACGGACCAAAAATACCACTACATGCAAAATAGGGCCACGGAAACCACCACGGACGAACCGGGCACCTTTGATCTTGTGAAAGTGGACGGCGAGCATCCGACGATAAAATTGGAAGGCGCCCGCTTCAAACTCAACGGCGCCAATGTGGAAGCCACCACCGGGCCCGACGGGAAGGCCACCTTCTCCAACATCGCCCCGGGCACCTACACCTTAATCGAAACCAAAGCCCCGGACGGCTACAAACTGGATCAAAAGGCGAAGAACGTAACCATTACCACCAATGGCGAAGTCAACATTACCGGGCCCAACGCCTCCTTCTCCGGCGGCGACAACAAAACGGAAATGGTCGACCACGACCGCTACCCCGCTTGGCCCGACTACATGAACGCCATGCGCTACGGCAAGCTCAAAAACGGACAACTGAACTTCTATCTCTACTTGAAGCCGAGGGCAGCGACAGAAAATGGTTCGACTGATAGAGACACCCGCCTGGCCATTTCCATCCCCGGCGTGAACGTCACCGACGTCACCGCCTACGACGTGTCCTCCGACGAAAGAGCGGACATTCGCACTGCCATGGAAAATCAAACCGTGGAAGACAAAATTGGAAGCCTCGACAAAGTCGTCTTCGGTGCCTCAAATAAAAATGGGAAGATCATAGGCACCTCGGACGTCACGGACCCCTACACCGGGCGCAAAGGTTACCAAATCTTTTTCCCGAAAGGACGCTTCGAAAAGGACTGGGGTTTCTTGGTCAAGGTGACCGCCGATGTAGCCGCGGACAAAGCATCAGTGCCCCTGTACTACGATTGGCTTACCAACGAAGACACGGACAATCAAACCAAATTGCAACAACTCGTCACCGTCAACAGCGAAAACAATGGCGACAACACCCCTACCGTCACCATTACCAACGAGGAATTCAAAAAGCAATCCGTCTCCATCACCAAGGTGGATAAAGATAAAAAGACCCTCACCGGCGCCACCTTTGTCCTCAAGGACAAAAACAACCGGCCCATCAACGATGTGGACACCGACGAGTACGGCGTGGCCGACTTCGGCAAACTTCCTGCAGGCAAGTACACCATTGAAGAAATCAAGGCACCGAATGAATACCTTGCCTCCTCCGTCGTCTTTGACGTTACCGTCGCCGACGACGGTCAGGTCACCTACACCCCCCGCTATAAAAACAGCGCCGGGGATCCCGTTCAAGGGACGGATTACTATATTGATAGCGAAGAAAGCACCCAAAAACCCGGTGAAGTCAAATACACGGTGAAAAAGAACGTAATGGAAATTCAAGAAAACGAACCCGGGGACATCGGTCAGCGGCCCGGCGTATGGGAAGCCTATCGCTACGAATCTTTAAAGTACTCGGCGACCATCGACTTAACGAGTTCCGAACCGAGATCGCGGTTTTCCATTCAATTCGACCCGAACTTGGACTTTAAACAATATGTCAGCGACTTACCGAAGATCATAGTCGGCGGTGTCGCCGTCGCCGATCCCTACTTCGACTACACCACCAACCGCCTCACCTACGTCTTTAACGAGAATTCAAAACGTGGATTCACCACGGCGAATATTAACATTCGCGGGATCACCCCGAGTAAGTTCTATGCACAAAACAGCGGGGATTACAATTTTAAGACCACGGTCCTTCCGGACGTGGCTCCCGGCGACATCAGCTACGCTGAGAAAGCAACGCAGACCATCGACTTCCACGTGACAGCGGACTACGAACGCTACGACACCAGCCGTTCGTCGCCGGCCCAATCCTATTACCACAGGGATATCTACACCGGCGCCGACGGAAATGAATATTTCACCGTCTTGGCCTACTACAATCCCTTGGCCGACAATAATCGCTCGCCTCGCACCCTGAGCTTCAACTGGTTGTCCACCGGCTTCGGGGGCAACAACACGCAAATCGTGCGCTGGCCCGCCAACGGCAACAAACCCGCCTTCGATTTGCAAAACGTGAAGATCTACCGTACGTCGCCGGACATCGCTAAAGACATGAACGGCGTGCGCTATAACAAGAACATGCCCCTGTCTTTCGGTGTGCGTCCGGAACAAGACCCGAACACCTACACCAAGGTCTACGAAAAAGCCATTAATGACCCGAGGCAACACGTAGGCGACTCGGAAAACGGCTTTACGCTGAACTACGATCCGGATAAAATCCAATCCTGGGGGACCTTGGATCAAAACAAACCCTTGAGAATCAGCATGCCGGGTATTACCCGCAGCAATGAAGGCTATATTATCGAACAAACCTTTAAGGTCAACGACAAAGACAAGTGGTACAACCTCTTTAGAGCCTTCTATATGTACAACGGGGTCATGGAATCCGCCTTTGCCAGTAAGGTCAACAGAAATACGGGGACAGCCGATCAAACGGCCCAAGAAATCCCGAAATTCTATAAGCAAACGATCAAACTGGTCAACCGGAAGTACACCCCGGGCAAGTTCTCCATCGAAAAATTCAGCAGCACAGACGAAAATCAAAAGCTGCGAGATGCTACCTTTGCCTTGACCAACGAAAAAGGCCAAACCATTTATCGGACCACGGGCGCCGATGGGAAACTGAACTTCACCAATCTCGAGCCCGGCAACTACGCCCTCGTGGAAACCAAGGCGCCGAAAAATTTCGCCAAATCCGACCAAAACTGGCAAGTCGCCGTAAGCAACACCGGCAAGGTCACCATTACGGAAATGAGCTTGAGCGGCGATATTGTCGTCGGAGAGGATATCACCTTAAAGGTACCCAACAAGCCCACCGGGCAGAAATTCAGGGTCTACAAAAAAGATGCAAGCGGCAACCCCCTTCCGGGCGCGGAATTTAAAATCACGAAAAAAGGCGAGACCACGCCTCTTGAGACCGCAGTGTCCACTCAAAACGGCTTCGTGCAATTCAATAACCTGACTCAGGGCACCTATATATTGGAAGAAACCAAGGCTCCGGCAGGCTACAACAAGCTGAATAAAAAGTGGGTCGTCGTCGTAGATCAGGACAACAAAGCCAAAGTCTACAACTACGTGGAAAACACCACCACAAGACCCGGCATTGTAGCGAATTCCCTTTTCGGAGGCCAGGACACCCATTGGGTCGACGTGGCCCACCGCCCCCTGACCGGCTGGAATCTCTACGATAACCGGTGGGGCAGCTACGTTGACAACCACCACGACCCGTACATCATGGGGACGCGGATACTCGGCATCAACAAAACCGAGAAATACGTCATTCAGCGCTACGTCCTGAATCCCGAGGGAAACACCATTGCCGATGCCAAGGTGGAAATCCACAGAGAAAAGCCCAATGACCAGAACATGGATTGGCACGACAACAGCCTCACGAGCAAAGAAGACTTCAGGGTTTACAAATTAAACAAGCGCGTCACCGGTCCTGTGGAAGACGTTCGTTTGGCTGAATACAAAGCGACACCGATGACGCAAAAGACGGACTTTACCACCGGCGCAACGACTAAGACCGGCGAACCGTTGCGGAAGAAATTTGAATTTAAAAATATCAACACCCCCATCATCATCGACGTGAAGGTACCCTATAAGGAAGAAAGCGGCGGCGTCGGTACCGGGATGGACCTTTGGATCGACAATAAAGTCTATTGGAAGACCGACTTTTACGAGCGCGTATCCGACATCGTGGTGGGAGACAGCGTCACCACAGACGACGATTCCGCCATTATCGGCTCCTATATCTCCGAAGGCTCCCTGGACGTCACCAACGAACAGAAAAAATACAGCTTTAAGCTGAAAAAAGTGAAAGACACCGACGATACCGCCACCATTCAAGGCGCCACCTTCAGCCTGAAAGGACCGGGCGAAAACGGCGAAGAGCGAAGCCTCGTCACAGACGAGAACGGCATCATTCAGTTTAACAATTTGGTGGAAGGCACCTACAAACTGAAAGAAACCTCCCCGGCCTCCGGCTACGACAAGGTGAACACCACGTGGACCGTAACCATTACCAAAGAGGGCAAAGTCTTTATGAAAGACGACGGCTCCGCAGGCGCATCGGCCATTTGGGGCGTGGCGACCGACACCGGCACCCCTGCCCATCAAATGAGCCGAAGCATGATGCTGAACAACTTCCTCGCCCCATTCGGTGAAGAAGCTGCGCCTGTAAACGCTCAAGCACCCATGGCGGAAGAAGCTGTCGATGGGAAAGAAAGGGCGGAAGCGGAAGCGGCGAGCGCAACGTCTGAAGATGCGAAAGATGCGGCGAATGTTTCTAATGCAGCGGAAAAGAAAGAGACTGCAGCGGAAGCATCCGAACCGATAAGCGAAAAAATCAGCACCACCAAACAGCTAAACAACTTCCTCACCACCTTCGGAGCCAATAGCGGGCTTGAACTGGGCGAAGAAATCGTCCCGAGCCCCGTGGGCGCCGAGAGCGATTGGGAAAAGGTCGATCCGGCTCGATCGGAAGGGATAAATCACAGGCATACGTCGAAAACCGAAGCGCCCATGGACACAAAGATCCTCGAGATCAACAAAGTAGACAATCGCTTCAGACAAGCCTTCATTTATGGCGAACCCACCGGCGGTACGAAACCGCGCGAAATACAAATCCATTTCTGGGAAAATTCCTATGATGTCACCACAAATCGACCGAACTGGACGAAGGTTAAGGTCTATCAAGTGGATAAGGGATCCATCGATAATCCCGGCACAAAGAAAGAGATTACCAGCGTCAAGTGGACTCCGATAAGTAATAACGAGACAGGCAATAAATTCCGCCTAAAATCCAATATCATTCCAAAAACCGTCAAGGGATGGATTTTGGTGGAAGTCGAGACACCGTATATGGAAGGTTTGCGCATCGGCCTCGGCTCGGATTACAGATCCAACACCGAAGCAAGTACATGGGATAGTACGTATAAAGCTTGGATCGACGAGTCCTACGGCAGTGAATCCGACATTAACTGCAAGCACTTGATTAAAGTTATCCAAGGGCAAAACGGCACGGTCGCGGCGAATCCGGCCAGTGCAAAGGCAAACACCACCGTCACCTTAACGGCGACACCGAGTGAAGGCTACGTACTGGACTACTACACCGTCACTAATACGGCGACGCAAGAGACAAAAACCTTTACCGGCAACACCTTCACCATGCCCGACAGCGACGTTACCGTTACGGCCACCTTCAAGAAGAAGGCGCCACCGAAATACAAAGTAACTGTCAATGGCATGCAAAACGGCACGGTAACGGCATCTCCCACTGAAGCGGAAGCGGGAAAGACGGTGCAATTAACCGTCACGCCGGCAGAGAACTATCAAATTCAAAGCATTACCGTCACGGACGGACAGGGAAAGATTATTCCCGTCGACATGAGAAATTACACCTTTGAAATGCCGCCGTCCAATGTCTCCGTTTCGGCGACCTTTGTTGAAAAGCCGCCGGAAATCTATACCGTAAGACTCGTATCCTCGTCGCCGGATGGTGGTACGGGTGGCACGGTGGGCGCAAGTCCCACTTCGGGAAAAGCAGGCACAGAGGTCACCGTATCGGCGACGGCCAATGAGGGCTACACCCTCGCCGGTATTTCCGTCGCTGCCGCAAATGGCGCCACGGTTACCCTAACGAACAACAAATTCAAAATGCCCGCCTCCAATGTCACGGTCACGGCCACATTTACCAAAAATCCCGATCCCCAAGATCCGGGCACTGAGATTCCCAATGGCAAACTGGCCGTTGTGAAAAACAAGCAAACGGGCTTGGACATGAAGATCTTTAAAAGGAACTTCCTGGGCACGGGCTTGAGAGATGCCATCTTCTACCTGACGGAAACGGAATCGGATTACGTGACGGAAAAACAGGGCGGCAAAAAACTCAAGGCGAAGTCCGACGATAAGGGCCGACTGATCTTTATCGACGAGCAGGGCAATCCTTTGAATTCTCAGCTGTTACCTGAAGGCTACTACGTGCTGAAAGAAGACAAGGCGCCCCTGGGTTATAAAAAGATCACGGCGCCGTGGAACATTCACGTAAAAGAAGAAAACGGCCAATTAATCGCCGAATACATCGGGCCGGAAGAAACGGCCTCCACGTACCTGAATCTGATTCGGAAGGAAAACGGTAAGTTGGTGGACAAGGCCATGGTCAAAGAATTGACCACGACGCCAAGCGGAATTAAGTACGCCTCCCGCGTCGTGAGCATCGATCCGGAAACCAAGACCTTTAGGCAACGGCTCTATTTGGATACCAGGAAATTTAATGGCGGTCCGAATAATCCGGAAAATATTGCCAACGTGCAAATCAAGCCCGTCAAGAAACGGGAAGAAATCGACACCGCGGGTCAACCGCCCACGACCACAAGCCCGGGCGTCAAGACGGCTTACCGCACCACCTACAAGGTGGCGAATCCGGGACCTAACCCGGAAGTGGATTCGATCTTAAAATCCTACGACCTGTCCAATAAAAATGTGTCTATGGTGAACACCGCCCGTTGGCGTCCCTTCGATTGGGGCTTCGACGAAGACCAATTGAACTTAAAGCCGGGCGTCTACTTTATCGACGTGGAAGGCTACTACGACGACAACATCGTAAAGGACGGGAAGATCGACATTAAATTCGACTTCTTCAGTGAGCGTCATTTCTGGCAAGTTGAGTCTTATGATAAAGTCAACCGGAAGGCAAAATGGAAAAAAGACGGATCCTATCAAGCAGGGAACGCAGCCATGGGTATCGTAAAAGACACGCCGATTGGCGATTTTTCAGAAGGCCAAAAATACCCCAACTGGTTAAGCAAAGTTGTCCGCTGGAACGGCCAAGAGTATCGATACGGTAAGGTTTATCCCGCCATCGAAGAGGGGGGCGAAGCATATGAGGGACCGCTGGATGGGTTCGAAACCAGCATCAATATCAATCCCTTGTATACGTCGTCGAAAGCGAAAGCCATTTCCGAATCGGGCATGATTATTACCAACGAAGAAGAAACCTACAACATTACCTTCTCCAAGCACGGGAAAGACGGCGACGATGCAAGCTGGAATAATACCGGGGCGAAGGTAGCGGAAAATCGTTTGGAAGGCGCCGTCTTCAAATTGCAACAATGGGCGCCTCTCTCCAACAGGTTTGAAGATGTGAAAGGATCCTATGTGGCATCGGCCTTCAACGGCTACTTCGGCTTCCGCGGCTTAAAGCCCGGGCGCTACCGCCTCATGGAAGTTAAGGCGCCGGAAGGCTACAAGCCCATTGAGGGCGCGATCCTCGAGATGACCATCGCTTATAAAGACGGGGAGCCTGATAAAGATACAGGAAACATTACCCCGGGCAAAGGTCAAATTACGCTGGAATATAAAGACGCCAACGGCATCATTCAATACGTGGATGCTAAAAACAATGAGCTGAACTCCAAATTGGTCGACTTCGTCACCTCCGGTACGGCAAAGAACATGGGTAAAATCGTGAACACCAAGCCGGGCAAAGGGGAAGTCACCGTCACCAAGGTCGATGAAAACGGCGTTAAACTGCCGAACGGCGCCAAGTTCCGCTTGACCCGACTGGCAGCCGGAGACAAAGCGACGGCGGACGATATTCGAACCCTTACCGTCGGCGACGACGGCACGGTGAAATTTGACGGCCTCGGCATCGGCAACTACCGACTGGAAGAACGGTCGCCCCACCCGGGCCACATGAATACCGGCATGGTTTGGAACTTTACCGTCGGTGGGAAGACCTTGGACCCCTATGCGGAAGATGCCAACCAGCCCACCCGAGATATTACAAAGAACATCGACCTGAAAACATCCGACGTCAAGGTACAAAAGTACATGGAGGATGACAACACCCCGACAGACGACAACATTTATCCCCACAAGGCTCAAAGTGTCAGCATACTCAGCGACTTTAAACTCAAGGATTCGGCACCGGCCATTCAGCCGGGAGATTACTTCACCGTGAAGATCTCAAAATCCATCGACCTGCAGGGGATTTACAAGAATCGATCCATTTCCAACTTGGACATCTTTGCCGACGGCGTCGGTACCGTTGCCAAGGCGAAGTACAACAAGGAAGAAGGCACCATCACCTACACCTTTACGGACTACGCCAAGAACTACAACTTGGAAGACTTCAAGACCCAACTCGTCGCGTGGATCAATTTGGAAGAGATCAAAGAGGATACACCCGATGTTCGAGTCGGGATCGGCTTAGGCGGAAAAGATCTGCAGGACAGTGAACTTAAGACCAAGCCTCTGAATGTCCACTACGACATCGACAAGGAAACTTCCAGTATTCCCGATTACAATGTCTACGACTACAACTATAATATTTCCGGTAAGATCTATGAATTGGATCCCAACACCGGAGAATTCGTTCAGTACTACTATATTAATAGGCAAAAAACTGCCGGCGGCGTTATGCCCAGGTTCAAATTCTATGCCAATCACACGGTGAACGACGTCAGCATCTCCATCGACAAGCTGAAAGACAACAACGACGACATGATCAAAAAATGGATGCCGGAATCCTTTGCCGTGCCGGCCTTCGATAACAGTGAATTGTGGCCGACGGCACGCTTCGACAGAAGACAGATCACCGAGTACACCTACGATTTCAGCGACTACTATTACGAAGGCATGGGCGAGGACGATTCCTACATCGTCACCGTGCGCGGCAAGGTGGATCCCACCAAAGCCAAAGACCTGCACACCTATGGGCAACTTTTGCTGTGGAACAGGTATGGCTATCCCTACGTTCAAGTCGCGCGGGAAGACTGGGCCTACTTCGATGAAAACAAAACCGAAGCCAAGGCGGCCCTCGCCATTCGCGCCGTGAACCCGGCGAACAAAGTGGTCTTTGAAAAGGTCGATATCGATGGGAAACCCCTGGCCGGCGCAACCTTTACCCTGTTTAAGAAAGATTCGACCACAGGCGAATTCGGGGGAACCGGACAAAGTCCCACATCAGGTGATGACGGCCTTATTACCTTCGAAAAAATAGAGCCTGGCGAGTATCAAATCAGAGAAACCAAAGAGCCCAACGGCTACGCGATAAACGAAGACATCCTTCTGGAATTTACGGTGGATGCCTCAGGCAAGATCATTAAAAAGGTCAAAGGTGCCGCAGGCAATCCCGTCGGTCAAGGAGAAGAAGAAGACGGCAGCGTTCCCATTCGTGTAACGAACCACAGGCTCATTCAGCTTGAAAAGAAAGATGCCAACGACAAGACATTCCTTGCCGGCGCCGAATTCGACGTCTACTACAAGGAAAAAGAAGACGGTCAATACGAAAAGTATAAAGTAAAAGATAATTCAGGAAAGATGATTCCTTACCACGTCGCGGTCGGCCAAGACGGCAAAGTCAGCTTGAAGCTTTACAAAGCAGGCTACTACGCTTTGGAAGAAACCAAGGCGCCGAAAGACTATATTAAGCCCCCGGTCAAGTACGTGAAGGAATTCAGACTGGAAGACGATCGCTTCTCTATTAAGGAAAAAGGATTTGATGGAAACATCAAGAAACAAGCTTACGGCACCGATGTGGACACGTCCTTTGTCTTAGGTGAACAGAACGGCGGCATAACGGGAGCATTCAACGCCTATGTGGTCATTAACCCGGGCCACGAAGAGCGCAGCTACAAGCCCGGTGCCAATGTCCTCTTTAACTACAAAGACTTGGGCTACTACACCATGAAGGGCTATCGCATCGACGAAGACGGCAAGCGCACCGAGTTTAAACCCGATGTCACTTGGCAAAATGGTCACGATCCCAAGGCCGACCTGTATAAGGCCGCCGGCGGGACAACCGAAGCGGAATTTAAGACCACGGACACCATCGTCCTGAAACTTGTGGCCACGCCGGATAAGGCGGAAAATCCCGTGACGATTACCACGGCCATCACCGATGCAAACGGCAGCAAAAAAGCGGAATACAAGTTTAAGTATGGCGATTTGCCGGCCTCCATCGGCGACGAGACCTATCCCAAACATCCCGAAGCGCCCGAAAAACCGGCGAACTACGACAGAGACGACAAGGCCAAAGCCGACTACGACAAGGCCTATGCCGATTACAAAAAAACCTTGGCAGATGTCATCGATCACTACCGCAACAAGGATCTCATGATACAATATAAAGAGACCAAACCTGTAGAAGTGTTGAACTACAAAGGCGTGTATCCCTTCACCGGTGGTTTCGGTCCTAACAGATGGATTGTAATCATCGGGGCGGTGATTGCGGCTGTGGCGGCGGAAGAATACATTCGTCGCAAGCGGTCGTCCGCGCCGAAGGGGGGTGCGTAATGGGTATGCGGTCCCTTCGGTACAAGCATTGTATGTATGTGAAGATGGAATGAAGCAGAATGGGGCGTGAAGCCCACTCTCACAAAGTTTTAAGCGCCCGGGCTTTCCCGGCCCGGGGGTTTAAATGTATTTATTGTTTAAAAAAAGGAGGAATGTAATGAAACGTAAGAATACCCTATGGTCACTGGTCTTAGCACTGGTGATGGTACTTGGCGTGTTTGCGCCGCTGAGTGCTTTGGCAAACACTGCTGTTAAGGAAACAATTGGAACAATTGACTCAAATGATATTAGCAAAACAAAACCGACTAAGACCAAGTTAACTATCCACAAATTGCAAGCAGATAGCTATGATTCGAACAAAGTTCCCGCTAAACATAATGGTGGTGTAATTGATTACAAGGATTTAGGGACGAATGTTAAACCGTTAAAAGATGTAACATTTACCTATTTCCCGGTTACGGAAGCTCAATTAGCGGAATTAGAGAAGGCAAGTGATAAGAATAAAACTGTAGAAGATGTAGAAAAAAACTACCCTGCTCTAAAGGGAAAAGGTGTAGCTCTTTCTCCCACGATAGCCGATGGGACTGCTACTGTTGATCTTGATGAAGGTTACTATTGGTTTGTTGAATCCAAAAAACCGGACAATGTATCTTCTGCCATTGCCGTTCCCTTTGGTATTTC
Organism: Peptoniphilus sp. HCN-40583; assembly: GCF_037892835.1. NCBI lineage: Bacteria > Bacillati > Bacillota > Tissierellia > Tissierellales > Peptoniphilaceae > Peptoniphilus > Peptoniphilus sp. HCN-40583. The sequence continues at coordinate 5,397 of NZ_JBBKBU010000007.1, read as the reverse complement.
CATTCCTGTAACCAACCCTACGGAAATCAAGGACAATGAAAATAAGACCCATGACGCAGGCACGGTCTATCTGAAAAACGTACACGTTTATCCCAAGAACGTCACCGGCGACTTGCCGAAAGTTGACAAGGATGTCAATGAATTAAAGCAAAAGAAAGCAACGTACAATGTTGGCGAGCCTGTTACTTGGTTCATTACCGGAGATATTCCTGCCAACCTGAAAGAATACAAAACCTATTACTTGACCGATGATCTCGATAAACAATTATCGTACATCGGAAACGCCAAGGTTCTTTACGGTACGTATGCTGATAAAGCTGCGTTAAAAGCTGAAACGAAAACCATTGACGGCACCACGAATAAAACGGGTATCCTTCCGAAAAGTTACTACACGCTGACTGAGCCTACGGCAAACTCGAAAGGCGGAACTCTTAAACTGGAATTAACAGAAGCCGGTCGTAAGGCCCTTTATTTTGAAAGTGATCCCAAACACAAACTCTATCTCTACTTCGAAACGAAGATCAATGAAGATGCCATCATGGGCAAAGAAATTGAAAATAATGTTACTTTGAAGTTTATCAACACTCCTGACGGCGACAAAGAAAAAGAAGAAAATCCGCCTGAAAAACCGAAAGTTATTACCGGCGGTAAGCTGTTCAAAAAGGTTGAAGCCGATACCGATACAGGCCTCGCAGATGCTGTTTTTACGATTAAACATCAAAAAGACGGTACCAAGCCTGCAAATGACGAAGCTTGGAAAAATATCGCCGATTTGAAGTGGACGGAAGATTTATTCAAAGCAAACAAAACTGCAATTGAAGACGGAAAATTTGCTATTAAAACAAAGGACAAAGAAATCTATACAGCAACAACTAGCAGTACGACTTGGGAACAATTAAAGGATTCTGTTATCTATCTGCGTTCCAACGACCAAGGAGCCTTTGAAATTAAAGGTTTAGAATTATCTGAGTATAACCAAAAAACTTGGAACGGATCAAAACTGGTAAACGGAACCGTTGTTAACAACTACTATGCTCTGAAGGAAGTGAAGGCGCCCGCCGATTATGGTTTAATCGATGGATTCACGGAATTTAAGATCACTGAAACTTCTTACTATACGGATCCAACGGCAACTAACTTAACACCTGCTGATCCCCAAAAAATCGACAATAAGAAGTTAACTATTCCCCAAACCGGTGGTATGGGTACGATGATCTTTATGGTCGCAGGTCTCGCATTAATGGGCGGTGCTTTTATCGCCATGAGAAAACGCAGCGCTGAACAAGCCTAAGAAAGAAGGTGAACCATGCTAAATCTACAAAGTAAGCTTTGTAAGCTTGTATTTGCGGCACTCGTGTTTAGCATGGTTGCTTTTGGCGTATTTGCTCCCGCCATGGCTATGGCGAAGGATGCGAAGGCCGAAGGTAGTACGGTAGGCGCACCTGCGGAAAAGAATGCCGACAAGGCGGTGGTGTCCACGGGCACGAAGAGCCTGACCATCGACTTTTCCCGCACAGGTAAAAAGGCCGAGGTGGCCGGGCGCAGCGTGACGATCTGGAAGCTATCCGACGGCACGCGCCCGGAGGACAGCGGCCTGAAGGATGCGAAAACCGTTCAGGATGTGGCGCGCCTCTTGGAGGGGAAGACGGAAAAGGAGCTGAACAGCACCTACGCCACCCACAAGTCGTATAACACGGACGCCGAGGGCAAGCTGAGCTTGTCTTTGGATCGGGGCCTCTATTATCTCCGCGTGGCGGAGAAGAAGGGGGCGACGACGATTTTCCCCTTCGCCTTCGTGGCGAATCCCGCCGATTCCAACGGCGTGATTTACCCGAAGGGGGCGGAGCCCACATCCGGCGGCGTGGAGCTTTTAAAGATTTCCACGGACCGCGTGCCTCTTCCCGGGGCGGTGTTTCAGTTGTTTTTCCTGGACAAGAATAATCGCATTCCGGTGAAGAATCCTTCCGGCGGCGCGGATTTCATTACCGACGCCGTGGGAAAGATTGTGATCAAAGATTTGGCGCCGGGCAAGTATGTCTTTGTAGAAACGAAGGCGCCTGCGGGCTACCACATCAAGCATCCGGAAGTGCCTTTTGAAATCACGGACAAGAAGGTAAAGAAGCTGACCGTGGAAAACTACAAGGGTGGCGAAGGGGGCAAGACCTTTAAGAAGGTGTCCTCTGTGGACAACAAGCCACTTTCCGGCGCGCAGTTTTTGGTCACGAAGAAGACTGAAAAGGGCTACATGCGCATGAAGAAGAATGGCAAGGACATGGTCCTTACCTCCGCATCCGACGGCACTTTTGTGGCCGACGGCCTTCCCAACGGGGATTATTACCTCTGGGAAACGAAGCCGCCTGCGGGCTATGCGCCTTTAAGCGGCAGTGTGAAGTTTACCGTAAGCGCAGATTCATTGAAGAAAGAATTGATCATTAAGAACACGCCTCAGGAAAAGCCGCCGGGGAAAACCCCGCCGGGCAAAACGCCTCCGGGCAAAACCCCGCCGGGCAAGACGCCTCCGGGGAAGACCACGCCTTATGACGACAAGCACGTGAATATCCCGAAGACCGGGGACGTGCAGCTCCTCATGATGAGCGTAAGCGGGCTTTTAAGCGGCCTGCTCGGGGTGAAGATCTTAAAAGACAATGAATAGCAAATACAAGTGGAAGGATGTTCCTTTCAAGAGATCCTCTATCTTCTTTCTGATAGGGGATTTCTTTACATAGTGGTTTTTAAAGAAAGGACATTGGGTCCATGGCAAAGAAGAAGCAGAGTAATTGGTTTTTTAAGTTGATTTTTGTGTTGGGTTTTTTGATTTTAATGTATCCCCAGGTGTCGCGCCTGTATTACCGGGTGCAGTCCACCCAAGAGGTGTCGGCTTTCGAAGAGGGGAAGGCGGCGTTAAGCGACGAGGAAATCAAAAAGCGCATGGCTTTGGCGCGGGATTTTAATGATTCTCTGGTGAATCAAAACATGGAGGATCCTTATTCCAAGGCGCGACACGAGCGGGGCCGGGCGGCCTATGCCCGGATGCTTGAGATTCACGAGCAGATCGGCCACATTCAGATCCCCACCATCGATTTGGACATTCCCATTCGTGCGGGCACGTCGGAGGAGGTGCTCCAAACGTCGGCGGGCCATTTGGAGGGGACGAGCCTTCCCATCGGGGGCAATTCCAGCCACACGGTGATCACGGCCCACTCGGGGCTGCCCACGGCGAAGTTGTTTACGGACATTCGCGAGCTAAAGAAGGGGGATCGCTTTTACATCCACAACATTGCCGAGACGCTGGCTTATGAGGTGGATCAGATTAAGGTGGTGGAGCCCTCGAATTTCGAGGATTTGTTGATTGAGCCGGGCCACGATTACGCCACGCTTCTGACCTGCACGCCCATCGGCATTAACACCCACCGGCTTTTGGTGCGTGGGCATCGGGTGCCTTACGACAAGGCGGTGGACGATCAGTTTGTATTGGACAACAAGAAGGATTTGTTGTATAAGTATGCCTTTATCGCCGTGGTGCTCTTGATTCTGCTCTTGGCCTATGGTTCTTGGCGTTATCAGAAGCGATTGAAGCAATTGGAGGCGGACATTCGCGCCTTTGAGAAGGTGATGGGCAAGGACGATGAGGGGGCCGGGGATGGCAAAGAGGAATAAGAAGAAGACTTGGCCTTTTGCGGTGATTTTCGTTCTGGGTTTTCTCTTGATGATTTATCCCATGATCTCGAATTATTATTACCGCATCGATGCGAATCGGGAGATTGAGGAGTTTCAAGAGGGGGCCAAGAAGCTGGACGATGTTGAAATCCTGCGGCGGATTGAGCTTGCCCGTGCCTACAACCAAACCCTGGACCCTTCGAAGCTCGGCGACCCTTACACGGAAAAGGAGAAGGAAGGAATCGCCGAGTATGCCCGCATGCTGGAGGTGGCGGAGAAGATCGGTTTTGTGGAGATTCCGAAGATCGATGTGAACCTGCCGATTTACGCCGGCACGAGCATGGAGGTTTTGGACAAGGGCTGCGGCCACTTGGAGGGCACGAGTTTGCCTGTGGGCGGCCCGTCCACCCACGCGGTGCTCACAGCCCACCGGGGGCTTCCCAAGGCGAAGATGTTTCGGGAGCTGGACAAGTTGAAGGAAGGGGACGTGTTTTACGTCCACAACATTCAAACGGTGTTGGCTTATCAGGTGGACCGGATTATGACGGTGGATCCGTCGAATTTCGATCCGATTTTGGTGGAAGAGGGGAAGGATTACGCCACTCTCCTCACCTGCACGCCCTACATGATTAATTCCCACAGGCTTTTGGTGCGGGGGCACCGAATTCCCTACACGCCGCCGGTGGATGAGTCGAATCGAGGCCTGCCTTTTGTCGACATGAGTTTCAAGGATGCGCTGATGTTTGCTCTGCCGCTTTTGGGTGTGCTTCTTGCGATTTATATGTATCAATGGAAGCAGTATCGCAACAAGCGGGCGCGGGTCAATGCCCTTTATGGTTTGAAGAAGAAGAAGGATAAAGACGATGAACAGTAAAAAGACCATGCGGATCATGGGCCATGTGCTCATTTTATTGGGGATTTTGCTGCCCCTTTACGGTTTCGGCAGTTTGTCAAAGGGGATTTTGCTTGAAAAGGCAAAGTACAAGGCGTTTATGACGTCGGATGGGCCCTCTTACGAGCATGTGGCGCCGGTAATCGAGAAGTACAATGCCGATCGCGGCGGCGAGGTGGCGGCGGTGGATCCTTTCGCCACCGACGATTACGTGGCGGCGGAGTCTTTTATCGACGATCCCGACGGGGTGTTTGCGTTTCTGCGCATCCCGAAGCTGGATTTGTATCAGCCCATTTATATGGATGCGTCGAAGGAAAATTTGGCCCGAGGCGTGGCCCACATTATGGGCACGGACCTGCCCGGTCAGTCGCCGGGGCTTCGGCCCGTCATCGCCGGGCACCGGGGCTATTACCAGTCTACGTTTTTCATCTATTTGGATGAGCTCGCCGAGGGGGACTCGGTGTTTGTGGAGTGGAAGGACAAGGTGCTGGAGTACAAGGTGGCGGGGCAGGAGATTATCCAGCCCTGGGAAGTGGAAAAGCTCGCCCCCATCGAAGGGCGAAAACTTCTGACCCTCCTTACCTGCAACCCGAAGCGCCCCCCGCGCCGCCAACGGCTACTGGTGAATTGCGAACTGGTGGAAAAAGAGGAAGGCGGTGCCGCCAACGCCCCCGGGGACAAAAAAGTTGCCGTGTCGAAGAAAGTAAAGCAGATGAATGCAGGGGTGTTGGCGATAACCGCCGGGCTGATTCTTTTGCTTCTTTGGCGAGGGAAAAAATTCTTTGAAGAATTAAGAAAGAAAGAAGAAGAGCAAGAGCAAGAATAAAAAAGGACCTAAACGGTCCTTT
>NZ_JBBKBU010000006.1:0-74776 GCF_037892835.1 Peptoniphilus sp. HCN-40583 | reverse complement strand
TGAAAAGCGACCCGAGGAACGTGGAGCCCCACGAACCGGGTCGCTTTTTTAATCCAATGGTTTGGCGAAAATCATTTTTCCCGCCGAGGTTTGAAGCATACTGGTCACTTTGCAGTCCACATTGTGGCCGATGTAGTCGATGCCGTTTTCCACGACGATCATGGTGCCGTCGTCCAAATAGCCCAGACCCTGTTTGTCCTGACTGCCGGGCTTGACGACGAAGACATTGATCTTCTCGCCGGCGACGAAGACGGGCTTCATGGCATTGGCCAAGGCATTGATGTTCAACACCCGTATGCCCTGCACGTCCGCCACCTTGTTTAAATTATAGTCGTTGGTCACCACCACGCCCTTCACTTCTTTGGCCAAGCGCAGAAGCATGGTGTCCACTTCCGTTATATCGCCGTAGCTTTTTTCCAGAATTTTAATTTTATAGCGACTGTCTTCTTGGAGCTTTTTCAAAGCATCCAAGCCCTTTCGGCCCTTCGCCCGACTCATGCCGTTTGAAGAATCGGCGATGCCCTGAAGCTCCCGCAAAACGAAGTTCGGCACAACGATGGGCCCTTCAATGAAGCCCAGCTCGATTATATCGACGATGCGCCCGTCGATAATCACCGAGGTGTCCAAAAGCTTCGGTACGCCCTGTTTTTTATCGACGCTTTTCAATTTCACAGCGCCGCTTCCCTGGAGAAAAAGATTCCGAATGGATGTGGCAATTTCTTCCCTTTTAAAGAGCATAATCCGTATGCCCAGCACCCCTAGTACGACATAGATAATCAGAGATAAAAAGCTGCTGATGTAATCGATGTTCAGTCTGTAGATGGGCAGGGAGACGAGAAAGGCAATGATGATTCCGATAATCAGACCGAAGATGCCCCAAAAAATATCCGATGCAGGCACGTCTTTCATTTCTGATTCGACAAAACCTACAAACCGCCAAAGCGCCCCGTAAGCGTATTTCCCGAGAATAAAAAATAAAATGGCAAATAAAATAAAAATAACCACGGGAATCGCTGCAGGGGGAATCAGGCGGCCCAGTATTTTCATGGCATTCAAATCGCGCAACAGTCTTAAGACCAGGCGTGCGACGGCCAATCCCAAAAGGGTAAAGAGCAGTCGGAACGCCCAGTGGAAGATGCGATTGGATCGAATTCCCATGGGCACCCTACTTTCTTTCTTCAATGTCCTTCAAACATCCGTCCGCCATGGTTTGATCCACCAGCTCCACCACTTCGTCGAAAGACTTGTCGTAAACGAGGACCATTTCGGACAATATAATTTGCCGGGCCGTGTTAAGGATTTTACGTTCCCCCGTAGAGAGGGCTTTTTCTCTGTCTAAGCTTTCCAGATTTTTAATGACCTTGGCAATTTCTTCCAGGTCGCCGGTTTTAATCTTGTCTTGATGGAAGCGATAGCGCCGATTCCAGTTGGTCGGCATTTTTTCCTTCCCGGGATCCTTCAATACCTCCAAGACTTTGTCCATTTCTTCCGGTGTTTTTATATCGCGAATCCCTACATCGCCCATGCTGCCCAGGGGAACCAACACTTTCATTTCGTTTACGGGAATTTTCATGACGTAGTATTCTTTTTTCTCTCCCAAAATGACTTTGGTCTCGATATCGACGATGATGCCGGCACCGTGTACGGGATAGACGATCTTATCACCTATTTTAAACATAGCTTCCTCCTCTCCTGCCTATATTCTATTTAATTATACCATAATCAGAAAAATTTAACATACTATCACATACGGGATAGGGTTTCAAGTGATTTTGTAAAAAGTTTCTCTTCGAGGGACGGGTTTTTCCGCAAAACATCTTCTTCTTTTATTTCTCTCTTCCTGATTTTTCCGCGGTTCGCCATTCAGGCAAGCTTGTCTTTCACAGGCTCCCGCCAATACAATAAAACAAATAAAAAACGGCACAAAGATCCATGCCTTTATGCCGATGGCGTGTAAGGACTTAAACGAAGCCCTTTTCTTCTATTATAAACATTTCCACGGTCTTTACGGGCTCTCACACCAACTCACGGAGAGGCTCAAGAGATTTTAAATCCTCCGCCTCGCCTAAATCATCTTCACATAAAGGCAGGTCATGTCGTCAACGATGTCTTCGTAAATGAAATCGTCAAGTGTCTGTTGAATTTCCGCCAGGGGATCGTCGCCGATTCGGCTGAACAAATCCCGCAAGGCATCTACGCCGTACTGCTTTCTGCCCCGACTGCGGCATTCCGTAATCCCGTCGGTGTAAAATAATAATTCGTCGCCTTTTTGCAAATAGGCGCTGCGGCACTCATAAAACGTCGCCTCCACCAATTGCGTCACGGGAAAGCCCGCGTTCATCAAGAGCCGCACGTGGCCGTTTCGCTTTAATAGGGGCGGGCAATCGTGGCCGGCATTGGCATAGGTGAATTTCCTGTTCTTTTTCGAGTACACGCCGAGGAACATGGTGAAGTACATGGTGTCCGGCGGATTCAGCTCCCGGAAGCGATGCACCAGCCCCATCATGGCCACGGTGGGATCCACCAAAATCTCCGGATCCATGTTCCGCATCGTTTGGGAAATAAATAAGGTCGCCATGGAGGAAGCGAAGCCGTGGCCCACGGCATCGGCCATGTAAATGGCTGTGTGGTCTTCGTCGATTTCAATAATGTCGAAGAAGTCGCCGCTTAAAATTTCCGCCGGTCGGTAGAAATAGTCTGTATAGAAAAACCGATCGTAACCCCGCTGGGGCAAAAGGGCCCGCTGAATGGAGGCGGCACTCATTTGCTCCTCGATTAGGGCGCGATTCTTTTCGATCAACTCCACCTGAAGCCGCTTTTCCACGCTCTTGTCGCGAAACACTTCGATGGCGCCGATAATATCTCCGGCTTCCGATCGAATGGGATTGGTTTTTACGGAATAGTAGGTTTCGCCGATGTAGGTCTCCCGCTGAATGTTTTCGCCACTTCCAAGGGCGCGGGCCGTCATGCGGTCATCGTCGTGCTTTCCGTCTCTTTCGTTTTTCTCCAATACTTTTTCCATGGCATGATTATAGTAGACCACGCGATTGTCCTTGTCCACGACGCGAATTAAATCGGTCATGGTGTCCAAAAGCTTGGTCTCGATTATGTTGTTTGGAATTTCGCTCTTTCTCATGCCTGCCTCTTTCCCCTGTTAGGGCCTGGGACCGTAGTATTGGTAGTAGTCTGTCTTGATCTTTCCGTTGTAAAGCTTGCGCTTTCTGTCCGCCTTCTTGCCGAAGCCGTATTCAAAGCCTTCGTCCGCCGTAATAATGTAGTGGCTCCATGTGGGCAATGCTTTCGCCAATTGACCCAGCTCACGATTTAGTGCCATGACCGACTCTTTGTCTTCGATCCTGACGCCGTAAGGGGGATTGGTAATGATGACGCCGTAGTCTCCGGCCAGGTCCAGCTGCGCGATGTCTTTTTCCCTTAAGGTCACGTCGTCTAAAAAGCCCAGGGAATCCAAATTAATCCGCGCCGCTTCCAGGGCCTTAGGATCTATGTCGAAGCCGTAAAGCTCCAATTTGCTGTCGTAGTCGATCATTTCAAAGGCTTCTTTTCGCATGGCCTTTTCATTGGTCCCCTCCAGGTTCCAATACTCAAAGTCGAAACGACGATTCAGCCCCGGAGCGATGTTTCTGCCTAAAAGAATCGCCTCGATTAAAATGGTGCCGCTGCCGCAAAAGGGATCCACGAGCATACGGTTTTTGTTCCAAAAACTGAGCTGCACCAGCCCCGATGCCAATGTTTCCGTTAATGGCGCCTTCACCGAGCGCTTTCTGTAGCCCCGATCGTGAAGGCCGTCGCCGGATGTGTCGATATAAATCGTGGCCAAGTCGTCGACAATTCGCACGCCGATGCGGTAGCGTGCCCCGTTTTTTTCAAACCATTCGGTTTTGTAGCGAGTCTGCAATTTGTTGACCACGGCTTTTTCCGTGATTCTTTGAATATCCGACAAAGAAAAGAGTTGTGATTTTTTACTCTTGGCCTCGGTAATGAAATTCGCCGTCTTGGGCATAATGTCCGGCCAAGGCAAATCGTATACGCCGTCGAAAAGCTCCGTAAAGCTTCTCGCCTCAAAGCGGGCAAGCACCCAGTGCACCCGCTCCGCCGTGCGCAAATGTAAATTTAATCGACTGATGTCTTCCGTCTTTCCTTCCATGGACACAAGGCCGTCTTGCACGCGAATGTTTTTCATGCCCAGAGCCTGAGCTTCCCGTTTCAAAACGGCTTCCATGCCGATGTTTGCCGTTGCTTCCAAATAAATCATAGAACACCTCCACACTATTATACTAAATTACACCTCATTTGAACATGATTCCCCGAAAAGGCGGAGCTAAAAGATGAAATCACTGTGGTTTTTTTGAAATAATGGGTATATAAACATCGTAAAATAAAACTAAGAATTACTGGGAGGTAATGATTCATGACAAAATTAACCGAAACCGTCAAATCCGGCGACTTTAAGAACGAAAAACACGTTCCCGAAATCGAAGCTTCTTTCGAAGGCGGCTTCGTTAAAGTTTCCGTTGCCGTCGGCAAGGAAATCGAACACCCGAACACATTGGAACACCACATTTCTTGGATCAAAGTCTTCTTCAAGGCTGAAGGCGCTGCAGCACCTGTGGAAATCGGCAGCTATGAATTCAACGCACACGGCGAAAGCGACGTCTTTACTGTTCCCGAAGTCAACACCTGCTTCAAGAGCGAAAAGAAGGGCACCGTTTACGCACTGAGCATGTGCAACATCCACGGCCTCTGGGAAAATGTCGTTGAACTTTAATTGACGATCAGTGATCTGATCCGACGCCTCCTTTCGGGGGCGTTTTTTGTTGCCTTCATCGACTCAAAATGTTTCCATTAAAAACCCCGAGATTCGGAATTTCCGAGCCTCGGGTTTTCTCTTTTACAGGATTGACGGTCGTGCGCCATAGCTATTGTTTTAATTTCTTTTCGATCCACCCGAGAAACACATCGGATAGGATGGCCATCAGGGCCGTGGGAATGGCACCGGCCAAAATAATGGCGGAGCCGTTGGCCACCGTCGTGCCCCGGGTAATAATATCGCCCAGGCCCCCGGCGCCGATAAAGGTGCCGATGGCGGCGACGCCGATGCCTACCACCAGGGCGTTGCGTATGCCGCCCATGATGACGGAAATGCTCAGTGGAAATTCCACTTTCATCACCTGTTGCACTTGGGTCATGCCCATGCCCCGTGCCGCATCGATGATGCCGGGATCGATGGCGTCGATGCCGGTAATCGTATTTTTAATAATGGGCAAGAGGGCGTACAAAAACACGGACAAGACCACGGTGTTTGCGCCGATGCCGATGAGCATCATTAAAATGGCCAACATGGCGAGCCCCGGTATGGTTTGAATGACATTCACGACTGCCATGACGATGTTTCTGATTTTTTCTCTCCCTGAAATGAAAAATCCCAAGGGAATGCCCACGATGCAGGCAAAGAGCACGCCGTAAATGGCGATAAGGAAGTGGCGGGAAAATTGTTCCGCAATGTAGTTGAAGTTCGTGGCGTAATAATTTATGAGTTCATTAACCATTGACTTCACCTCGGATTCGTTCCAGTTCCTTTTGATCGACCTTCACATCGTCGAAGTAATTGTTCGCTTTTAAAAATTCCTCGGCTACGACTTGGGGCTCCATGCGGTCTTCCGATGCCAATTTGTTTAATTCCTGCATTTTTTCGGAAGAGATGGTTCCCTTTAATTTCAGTAAAATTCCGATGAGCTCCGGATGCTTCTTCAGTATCTCCACCGAAGCCACGGGAGAACAATCGTAGGCGGGGAAAAGCTTTAAGTCGTCTTCCAAAAGCACGAGATCATAGGAATTGATTCGCCCGTCGGTGGAATAGCCCAATACCACATCCATGTTTCCGCCGGATAAGGCGGAATAAACGAGACCGATGTCCATGGCATAAAAATGCGGAAACTCAAAGCCGTAGGTAGCCTTGAAGGCTTCGTAGCCGTCGCCGGGCCGTTCCACCCAGGAGGAATCCACGCCCACTTTCACCTCGTCGGCGATGCCTTTCAGTTGAGACACTTTCGTTAAGTTGTGGGCGCGAGCAAAGTCTTTCGTCACCATAAAGGCGTAGGTGTTGTCGAAGCCGTAGGACGGAAACCAAATTCGGTTAAACTTTTTTAAATAGCTTTCCCGCACCGATTCCATGGCCTTTTCCGGATCTCTTTCCGGCACCATACCGCATTCTCCCGTAAGGGACGTGCCGGTATACATGCCGCCGACCACATTCAGTGCTTTTTTCTCCATGGCGATGTGGGTCATGGTGGTGGAGCCCAGATTTTTAACCTGACTCACCTTTAAATCCGTGTTGTGCTCCACCATTTGGGTGACGATCTCCGCCAATACCTGTCTTTCCGTGTAGGTGCCCGATGCGACGATGACGTCATTGTCTACGGAAGATGAGATGCCCGGCAGAGAACAGGCCGTCAAAAGGAATGTAAAACAAATCAGAAGAAGCTTTTTCATGTTCTTCATCTCATTCACCTCCCTTGTATGGCGACAACCGCTTTTCCAATTTCCCGAACAGGTAGTCTGTTAAAAGGGCGAGCACGGTAATGGGAATCGTGCCCCAAAGAATCATCGGCGGCACGTAATTGTTGAGTCCGTTAAAGATGAAGTCTCCTAATCCCCCGGCACCCACATAGGCGGCCAGGGTGGTCCATGCCAGAACATAGACCGCCGACAGGCGGATCCCCGCCATGATCACCGGCAGGGCCAAGGGAATCTTTACTTTCGTCAAAATTTGCCTTTCTTCCATGCCCATGCCTTTGGCCGCATCCACGGCCGACGGGGTGACGGAGGTGAGGCCTAAAAAGGTGTTTCGCAAGATGGGCAGCAGGGAGTAGATAAACAGGGCGGAGACGGCCGTCTTCTTTCCCACACCAAATATGGGAATCATCATGGCGAGAAGGGCAAAGGAGGGAATCGTCTGAAGCACCGACGCCACGCCCATGACGCCCTTTGAAATCTTTTCATACTTTGAAAGCAAAATGCCCAATGGCACGGCGACGAGAATGCCCAAGGCCAGGGAAATCGCCGAAATAGACAAATGCTCCAGCAATTTTTCGCCGATGAGGCGATAATTTTCCGCAAAGAAATTAATCATCTGCATCACCGCCGATAATATTGTTGTAAATTGTATCGACGACGGAGGCGCGGGTGACGATGCCTACCAATTTTCCCTTTTCATCGACGACGGGCAGGTTTCTATAGCCCAACTCCACGATGAGGTGAATGGCTTCGATGATTTTCGTCGTGTTTTTTATGGAGACGGCATCGTTCATAATTTCCGAAACACGGGTATCGATGCGGCCAAGCCTCCCTAATTCGAAAATACCCACGACACCTTTCAGCGTATTTTTCCTGTCGGTGACAAAGAGGGTGTCCACTCGTTTTTTCCGCATTAATTTCAGGGCCTCCCGCGTACTTTCCCCCTCATTAATGAAAGCAGGGTCGCGAATCATAATGGTCTCGACGGAGTTGTAAGAGGTCTTCGCCTTATTTAAATTATCTTCCCCCAACAAGCCGCGAACGTAGTCATTGGCCGGGTTTTTTAAAATATTTTCCGGCGTATCGTACTGCACCATGTGGCCCATGTCCATAATTAAAATGCGATCCGCCAGGTTTAAGGCTTCATTCATGTCGTGGGTTACGAAGACCACGATCTTCCCCATTTCTTTCTGTATGTTCTTAATTAAATTTTGCAGCGCCTCCCTGGTAATGGGATCCAGAGCCCCGAAGGGTTCGTCCATTAAAATAATGTTTTGATCTGCAGCCAGGGCCCGCACGACGCCGATGCGCTGTTGTTGGCCGCCGCTCAGCTGGCTCGGGTACTTATCCAAATACGCCACCGGCAGATCGACTTTTTGAATCAAGGCCTCGGCGATGTCTCGCTTTTTCTCTTCATCCCACTTTAAAAGGGACGGGACCAGGGTGATGTTTTCATAGATCGTCATGTGGGGCAAAAGACCGATCTGCTGAATGACATAGCCGATTTCTCTTCTCAGCTTCACCGGATTTTTCGTCATAATGTCTTCGCCGTCGATGAAGATTTTTCCCTTCGACGGCTCGGTCATGCGATTAATCATACGCATAATCGTCGTCTTCCCCGATCCCGAGGTGCCGATGACGCAGATAAATTCCCCGTCATTTATTTTAAAGCTTATATTTTCAACGGCCGTTTGGGTTTTATAAATCTTTGCCACGTCGACAAATTCAATCATGTGTTGCCCTCCCATTCTTCTCTGAACTTTCTTTATATTATTATTCATACCCTTTTGAATACTGTATTCTCTATTTTATGGCCTTTTTTCTTAGATAAAGCGTTTGGGGCATCCTTGAATCACAAAGCCACTGTGCTTTTTGCGGAACGGGACCGTTTCATGGCATTAAAAAACTTCAACCGAATCGATGATTCGTCGGTTGAAGTTTCTTTTATTTCAAAGTCGGTCGTATTTTCTTTTAAGACACGGCGTAATCCCGCATGTTTTCCATGGCGATGGCCACGGTAGACGAATTGTGCAGGAAGGACGAGGTCGTATTGGTAATGACCTCGAAGTAGCCCAGTGCGATTAAAAGAGAATTAAACGAGATGATCTTGCGGTAATCCCGTTGAATTCGTGCTTGCAATTCCTTGGCGATCTTCACCACTTCTACAATGGAGGCCAAGTCGTCGCTGCCGATGGCGATATCTGCGATTTCTCGGGCGATATCTGCGCCTTTATGCATGGCAATGCCTACATCGGCGCCGGACAGGGCCACGGAATCGTTGATCCCGTCGCCGATCATGACAACTTTTCTGCCCATGGCTTTTTGCGATTGAATGTACTCCGCCTTGTCCTCGGGAAGGACTTGTGAGCGGTAGTAATCCAGACCCAACTCATTGGCCACGAAGCGTGCGGAGTTTTCCGCATCGCCGGTCAGCATGGCAATGTTGGTAAATCCTAATTGACGCAGGGCATCCACCGTTTCTTTCGCATCATCGCGAATGGGATCGGCAATGCACAGCACGGCAATTAACTCGCCGTCATACGCCAGATACAGAAGGGAATAATTTTCCTTGAGCTCTTCGATAACGGATTCTTTCGCCGGGGGCAGGTGCACATTTTCGTCATCGAAAATAAAGTGCGCCGAGCCGATGAGGGCGGTTTTTCCGTCGATCTTCGAAGAAATGCCGTGTGCCACAATGTATTCCGTCTCGGAATGCATTTCGTCGTGACGCAAATTCCGTTTAATGGCTGCATCTACAACGGCATTGGCGATGGAATGGGGGAAGTGTTCTTCCAGGCAGGCGGCAATTCGAAGGCATTCATCTTCCGAATGGCCGTCGAAGGCAATGACTTTTTCAACCGTCGGCGTAGACTTGGTCAACGTCCCGGTCTTGTCAAAGACAATGGTATCCGCTTGAGCTAAGTTTTCCAAATACTTGCCGCCTTTTACCAAAACGTCCATTTGTCCGGACTGGCTCATGGCTTTCATAACGGCAATGGGGATCGTCAGCTTCAGTGCGCAGGAAAAGTCTACCATTAGGAAGGCCTTGGCCTTATGCACAGAGCGGGTCAGGGCATAGGAAATAATCGCTCCGAGGAAGGAATACTTCACCAGAGAATCCGCCATGTTTTCCGCTTTTTTCTGTGCCATGGATTTATTCTTTTCGCTTTCGCCGATCATCTTAATGATGTTGTTGATGCGGCTTTCATTGTAAAGTTTTTCGGTCTTTACGTGCAACATGCCTTCTTCGAGGACCGTGCCCGCAAAGACGGTTTTGCCTTCTTCCTTTTTAACCGGCACGCTTTCGCCGGTGAAGGAGGATTGGTTTACCGTACCCACACCCTTGACGATGGTGCCGTCTACGGGAATGGTGGTACCCATGGTAACTTCTACAACATCGCCGATGGTGATGTCGCGAAGGTTTTTGACGTATTTTTCTTCTCCGTCTACGACAAAGACCTTGTCGATGTTTAATTCCAAGGTGCGAACCAAATCGCTTTGGGATTTCTTCAAGGTCCAATCTTCCAATTTTTCGCCTAAATTCAACAGGAACATAATGGAAGAGGCCGCGCCGAAGTCGTTTGTGGCCAGGGATACACCGATGGCCGCAGCGTCTAAAACTTCCACATTGAGCTTGCGTTCGTAAAGTGCGACCAAGCCACGTTTAATAAACCTGGATGCCCGCACCAAGGTCACGATGGTTCCCAAGGGGTAGGGCAAAAAGTTTTTCATGACGAAACGCACTTCGAAGGCGTCGCGCACGATGTGGAACAATTCTTTTTCTTCAAGGGGAATGTAGCTCGTGTCCTCGATTTCGAAATCATCTAAGGACGCGAGCTTCAAATCTAACAGGGTGCGACAAGCTCTTTTTAATCCGGCGTCATCATCGTGATTGACGATGATGCTGCCGGATACGGGAGATACTTTCGCATAAGATACCCCGGGCACTTGCTCCAAAAGATACTTGATCTTGTTGGCCCTTTCATAAGACAGTTGGTACTTCGTAGAAAAACGCGTACGACCCGGGATACGATGGGCAATGGCGACCTTCATCTTATTCCACTACGTCGCAGGCGACACAGTCAGATTCTTCTGCCGCTTTTGCTAAATCTTCAGCCGTTTCTTTTGCTTCTTCAGCTTCTCTTTTTGCTCGTTCGTCTTCTGCTTTTTTGACCTTTGCTTCAGCAACGACATCTTCGGCGTTTTCTTTCGCCTTTTCGATGGTCTTGTCGATGCCTTCTTTGACCTTGAGGCCTCCACTAACGGTGGAAACTGCTAAGTTCTTTACTGCATTGGATTTGAGAATTTTGTCTCCGACTACGCCAAGCACAACGCCGGCGCCTAAACTGATTAACTTCTTTTTCATAATAATCACCTCTTTGTTCCGTATCATATCACCTTTATTATCATTTATCAATACTATTTTTACAATTTCTTAAAATAATTTTTGCCTGCTATGTACAACTATCGGTAATCTACTTATTTCCAACGTTTTCTTATATACAATTGTTTTGCGTTTTTAGGAATATTTGCCCTTTATGAATTGCTAACTGATATTGATAGGCGTCATCCTATATGATTTCGACTTTGTACCTTTATTTCATTCGAATCCGTATCCGGTGCACGCTCGTCCAAAGGGTCGTAAAATTTATATTAAAAGATAAATGCGATCATTTAGCCCTTTTTGCTTCTGTACGTTTTTCCGCACCGTCGCTTCTTTTCCCTTTCTCGGTCGTAAAGTTTCATCTTATGAAATTTTTTAAACGATAATTATACTCATCTTATCAACTTAAAAAATCGACGATTTCTCGTCGATGCTTTATTGGCCGTAGCTCTTCAGTTTTTCGAGAACTTCATCGATTTTCTCTTCGGGAATGAATTGAATGGGCTTTTGCGTCGCTAAGGCGGTCATATACATAAAGGCGCAAAATTCCAAGTCCCGAGTCAGGCCCATGGCTTCTTTTAAATTTTTCCCGCCGGCGATGAGGCCGTGATTGGCGAGGATCACCGCTTTAGACGTATCACCCATGGCGTTTACCGCCGACCGGGCCAAGGCTTCGGTGCCGAAAGTTTCGTATGGCGCAAGAGGCACAGTTGCAGCCCCCGACGATGCGATTAAATAGCTGATCGGTCCCAAATCTTCACCCAGAGTGGAAAAGGCGCTGATGTAATTGCTGTGGCAGTGAATGAGGGCGCGAATATCGGGGCGGGCGCGGTAAATCGCCGCGTGCATATGCCATTCCGAGGAGGGCTTACGCTCGCCGCCTAAAATATTGCCCTCTAAATCCATGCGTACAAGGTCGCTTTTTTTAAGGCTGTCGTAGGCCATGCCCGACGGCGTAATAAAAAAGCTCATGCTGTCGTCGCTTCTGACGGATAAGTTTCCGCCGCTGCCGAAGGTGAATCCCTCTTTTACCAAGGTCAGGCCGTATTGAATGAGGTCATTTCTGTCCTTTGTTTCCATAATTATTTAAGTCCTCCTTGCCACATTATACGCGGGCGGCGATTCACTCGCAAGGCAAAAAGCGTGTATAATGATGATGGTGATATTATGAAAAACCATTGGTCCGTACGAAAGCTGGTGGCCTTTACCCTCCGAAGCGGCGACATCGACAGCGGCTTTTTGTCTCACAAGCGGGCACAGGAAGGCATTCGCCTCCACCAAAAATTGCAAAGGGCCTATCCGCCTTCTTTTGAATCGGAGGTTGAGATTTCAGGCACCGTGGCCTACGACGGCGGCGAAATCCATTTGGAAGGCCGCATCGACGGCGTCGACGAAAACGCCCATCTTTTGGATGAAATTAAGTCGACGGTCTACACGAAAGAAGCCATCGACGAAAGGCCCGACGAGCTTCACTGGGCCCAGCTAAAGTGCTACGGCTACCTCTACGCCAAGGCCAAGGACCTCGATGAAGTGCATCTGCGCCTCACCTACATTCGCATCGAAGACGAGGATGTGTTTCGCTACGAAAAATGCCTTTCCTTCGACGAGCTAAACACCTTTATGGACGAGGTTATGGCGCGATTTCAGCGGATTCAAAAACGCCTCACCGATTTCGAGGCCCTGTCTCTCGCCTCGGCAAAGGCACTCAATTTTCCTTACGACAATTTTCGCCCGGGCCAGCGGGACATGGCCGTGGCGGTTTACAATATGATTCAAACAGAAGGCACCCTCCTCGCCCAGGCACCGACGGGCATCGGCAAGACCATTGCCACCTTGTTTTCCGCCGTAAAGGCCGTGGGCGAAGAGCTATTAGAGGGTGTTTTCTACGCCACCGGCCGCTCCACGCAAAAAACCGTGGCCACGGAAACATTGGCCCTTCTACGCGAAAAGGGGCTGCGCATCAAAAGTACGGAGCTTGTGGCCAAGGAGAAGGCCTGTTTAAACGACGTGCTCAGCTGCACGCCTCAGGACTGTCCTTACGCCAAGGGCCACTACGACCGCCTTCTCGACGGCATGACCGATATTTACGATCACGCCGATTTATTCGACGGGCCCACCGTGGCCCGCTACGCTGAGAAGCACCGACTCTGTGCCTTTGAATTCGCCTTGGACCTCAGCAATCTTTCTTCGATTTTAATCGGCGACTACAATTACGTCTTTCACCCGAAAAGCTATTTGGAGCGCCTCATGGAAGATCGGGACCGCTTGAAAGCCACCTGTCTCCTCGTGGACGAGGCCCATAATTTAATCGATCGGGGCCGAGATATGTACTCCGACAGCCTCTCCGTAGAGGAGCTGGAGGCCGTGGACTACCCGACGAAAAAAATCGAAGCCCTTGCCGACGATTTGGCGGACAAGATTCGTACCGTGTCTTCCGCGGAAGACAGGACCTACGATGGCTTAGACGATGACTTTTCAGAAGCCGTGGAGGATTTCATTGACGAGGCGGCGAGCTTTCTTGCCCGACTGAAAAAGGAGCCGGATGAGGATTTTCTCGAACTCTACTTCCGCCTCTTGGATTGGCAGAATTTAAACCTTTATTACGATGAAACCCGCTTTACTTTCTTCGTGCCGGAGAAAAACAAGCTGCAACTTTTGTGCTTGGATCCGTCGCAGGTGCTCTCCGCCCGGCGAGAGTTGTTTCAATCGGCGGTGTATTTTTCCGCCACCCTTTCCCCCATGGACTACCACGGCCACTGCTTAGGTGCGGGAGAAGCACGAAAAACCATGGTCTTGGACAGCCCCTTCGATCCCGCTCATCTCTTGATTTTGCATCCGCCCCATTTATCCACCAGGTACAAGGATCGCGAACGCACCCTTTCAGAGATCAGTCGCTACTTACAGGCCTTTTCCACGACGCGAGAAGGCAATTTCATCCACTTCTTTCCCTCCTACGCCTACAAAAATCAGGTCTATTCCGCCTGCCAAGCTTGGGAGGAAAGCGGCCACGATCAGGCGCGGGCCATGACGGAAAAGGCGCGGGCCGATTACATCGCAAGGTTCAGAAACGAACGCCCGGTTCACGGCTACAGCGTCATGGGCGGCGCTTTTTCCGAAGGGGTGGACCTCTCCGGCGAAGCCCTCATGGGCGTGAGCATCCTCACCTTGTCTCTGCCCGGCCTCTCTCGGGAGCGGGAGCTCATTAAAAACCGCTTCAATCAGCTGGGAAAAGACGGCTACGCCTATGCCTACACCTATCCCGGGCTCACGAAAGTGGTGCAGGCCGCCGGGCGCATCATTCGCTCCCATAGCGATCGAGGCCAACTTCTTCTTTTAGACGACCGCTACCTGCGCCCCGACATTCGCAACCTGCTTCCCGCCCATTGGCGGATTGAAACCGTCGATTCAGTGGATGATATGATAGAAAAGATAAACGCATTTTGGAGGTAAATATGACATTGCACATCTGTTTAGTTGAACCTGAAATTCCCCACAACACCGGCGCCATTGCCAGAAGCTGCGGTCTGACGAAAAGCGTGCTGCATTTGGTTCGGCCCCTGGGCTTTTCCGTCGACGACAAGCATTTAAAACGCTGCGGCCTGGACTATTGGGATCTCGTGGACATCCGCTACCACGACAGCATCGAAGAGGTCATGGAAGAATACAAAGACCACCGCTTCTTCTTTGCCTCCACCAAAGCCCATAAGCGTTACAGCGACATTGAATTTCAAGACGGCGATTTTTTGGTCTTCGGCAAAGAAACCAAGGGCCTGCCCGAGCCGTTATTAAAGGCCCACGACGAGACGGCCATTCGCATTCCCATGCTGAAGGATTTCGGCCGCAGCTTAAATCTATCCGTGTCCGTGAACATTATTCTCTTTGAAGCTTTGCGCCAATTGGATTACCCGGGGATGTCCTGATGAAAAATAAAGATTATATTCTGCAAGCCCTGAAAGAGGCCGACGATTATCTCTCCGGCGAAGACATGGCCGGAAAATTAAACATCAGCCGCGCCGCCGTGTGGCAGGCCATAAAAGCCCTGAGGCAAGACGGCTACCGCATCGACGCCGTCACCAATCGTGGCTACCGCTTATTCGAAAACCACGAAGCACTGGATGCGGCGATCATTAAAAAACACTTGAAAAGCGAGTTAAAAGACGTGGCCGTCTTGGTGAAAAACAGGGTGGACTCCACCAACGACGCGATCTTCAGAGAAGACGCACACGCACCCCTTCCCTCTTTTTCCTTTATGGCGGCGGAAGAGCAGACGGCGGGCAAGGGCCGCGTAGGCAAATCCTTCCTCTCCCCCTACGGCATGGGCCTTTACCTCTCGACAATTATTCACGAGGGCGACGTATCCGATCCCGCACTGCTTACCATAACCGCAGCCGTAGCCCTAAAAGAAGCCTTAATGGCGCAAACCGACGAAGATATAAAGATTAAATGGGTCAACGACCTGTACTGCAATCACAAAAAAATTGCCGGCATCCTGACAGAGGCGAATTTTTCCGGCGGCAAAGCCCGCTACGTCATCGGCCTGGGCATTAACATTACCACGCCGGAAGGCCTATTCGAAAAACAATCCCTCCCTACCGCCGGCTCCCTTGGGGCCGCAATATCCAGAAACCAATTGGCTGCGGATATCGTCAACGCTCTGCATACTTGGATTCAGCGGCCCATCGATGAAATCCTGAACGCCTACCGCAAGTACAACCTTACCATCGGAAAAACCATTCGCTTCGCCAAAGGCGACATCGAATACACCGGCGTGGCCGAAGCCATCGACGACGACGGCGCCCTTCTCGTCGCCGTTGAAGGCCGCACCCTTCGCCTGTCTGCCGGGGCCATTTCCATCGAAAGCGATTGGTAGGTTTGCAAATTTTGAACTTTCCCTTGACAACAAACCAATTCCACCTTATAATCATATACTGTAATCCAATGGAGAGATGGTTGAGTTGGTTTAAGGCGCTCGCCTGGAAAGCGGGTATACGTTAATAGCGTATCGGGGGTTCGAATCCCCCTCTCTCCGCCAGGAAAAGTTTGCCATGCTAGATGGGGAATTAGCGGCGCCCTGTAACTTGTAATCCGCTACAACAAGATTGAATTCCCGATCCAGCGCATTTCTTTTGCGGCCTGCCCGAGAAAAGTGATGTTGATGTGTGGGTCCTACGCAATAAGCCCTTTCGAACCGTGTCAGGTCTTGACGGAAGCAGCACTAAGGAAGTCCGCTTATGTGACGTAGATTCGCCTACGCTGAGTTAACTCTCTCGGTAACGCGTGGAAGACTTGTGCAAAGTCGGGTGCATGGCTACATATAAAATTGCGGTTCTTCGGAACCGCTTTTTCTTTGCAAAAAATTCCCACACAAAAAGCCCCTTCCGCTTTCACGCAGAAGGGGCCGTTTTTGTTGGCTCTATAATATCCGTTGGGGAGTAACCTCCTCAATGGATATTTTTGTGCAAAAAGATAGCACTTGTTTTCCCAATTTCTCACCACAAATTAATAAAGGGGGTCAAACAAGCGCAAAACAATATTACAACAATTCTTTTAGGAATCCAAGATGTCGATGTAACCGGTGCTTCAAAAAACGTTTTATAACAATAATAATGTGTGCCATTCACGAGCGGCTATGCCCCATTGTAGTTCCTTCCACGTTCAAGGGGTGCAATTGCTTCAAGATGCCCGATGCGATAAAAACACGTGCTCCTTCTCACGGAAAAGGTACATTATTGTTCTAAAACTTTACAACCCTATCGCAGACTGACTCTAAAAACTCAACATCATGGGATATTATTAAAATCAGCTTGTCTTTTTCCTTAACTTTCTTTATGTTTTTAGCTACTATTTTCATATTTCTATAGTCCAATCCACTGGTTGGCTCATCGAAAAATAGGATTTTCTTGTCGGATAGTAAAGCGGATAAAATAATCACTCTCTGTTTTTGTCCTCCTGACAAGGTGTGAGGATTTCTATCACCAATGTTTTTTAACTCCATGTCTTTTAGCCAAGTATCTAAAACATAATCATCTTTAATATTTGATGTTAATACTATTTCATCTTTAACGCTGTCTGTGAATAACTGATAGTTCACTTCCTGCATAATAAGCAGGCTCTCATTTAGCCTACTTTTTATATTTAAATTCTCACCATCTCTTAAAATTTTCCCTTTATTATCTTTGTATAAGCCACATATGATTTTTGCTAATGTAGACTTCCCAATTCCATTTTCTCCAACAATCCCAATAATATTCCCATAGCTAAATTTAAGATCCTTAATGGACAAAATTGTTCTGGTACTTCTTTTGAACATCAGATTTTTTAACTCTAATAAAGTCCCTTTATTTGAAGTTTCAAAATCATCAAATCTTTCAATGGCTTTATAATCAGAATGCCTAAGTCCCGTTCTCATTCGTTCATCTTCACTTAGATTTTCAATTTCGTCCATACTATATTCTCTGATGATTTTTCCATCCTCTAAGTATATTGCTCTATCAACAATGTCTATTAAATACCACAGCCTGTGTTCTGCAATAATAATAGTTTTTCCTAAAGATTTAAGCTTTTTTATTGTAAGCGATAGTTCTTTCATTGACTTTATGTCTAAGCTTGAAGATGGTTCATCAAGAATAAATATCTCTGGGTTTAATGCGTAAATGCTTGCTATAGCAATCTTCTGCTTTTCTCCTCCGGAAAGACTGAATATATTTTTATTCATCAAGTTTTCAAGATGAAGCTCTTTTTCAACTTCTTCAATTCTTTTGTTAATTACTTCCCTTTCTATGCCGTAATTTTCTAAACCAAAAGCAATTTCATCGGTTGTATTGGTTGTATAAAATTGTGTTTTGGGATTTTGGAAAACCGTGCCTACACTCTTAGATAATTTATAAATTGGTGTGGTAAATATATTCATACCATTGACCATAACACTGCCGGAAATGTCCCCATCATAAAACTCGGGTATTATGCCATTCATAAGCTTTAAGAGAGTCGACTTTCCACAACCACTTCTACCACATAGAAGAATGCATTCTCCTTTTTTTACAATTAAATTAATGTCTTTTAATGAGTAATTAGCTCCTCCCTTGTATTTAAAACTTAATTCTCTAATTTCAATCATAAGTCCCACCCCGACACTTTCATAAATATTACTATTGATAAAATTAAAATCATAAGAATTAGAACACCAATGTCATTTTTTCTAAACTTAATCAGGTATCTACTTGTTTTTTGAACAGGAGCATCAAGCCCCCTTATAATGGCTGATTGAGAGAGCTCATCCCCAATTTCTATCACACTTACGAATAAGGGTACAAAAAAGTACTCCATAATTAATGTTGGTTTCCTTATTAAATTTATTAAGTTGAAATTAATTCCTCGCGTTTTCATCGCCATATTTATATGACTCCATTCGTCTTTAATGGTAGGCAAACATCGAAATATTACAGAAATCATTATGAGCGAGTCTTTTGAAAGTTTTAATTTTTGTAATGTTGCCACTGCACCGGAAACAGATGTGGAATTTAAAATCCATTTACCCACGATAATACATGGCAGAAATTTTCTTCCAATTGCCAAGATAAATAAAATTAAATTCAAAAGAAAATTCATACTAAAATAGGCTAAAGTTTTTTCCAATACTACACTTATTACAAAAAATAAAATATACCTTATCGCAGATTTTCTATAACCTTCACTAATAATAATGGCAAGGAAAAATAATGTAATAAGGCTTTGATAGACCAAACTGAATCCCATAAAAATTAAAATATTCGCACCTATAAGTAAGATAAGTTTTGTTCTGAGGTCATATTTTGACCCCAGAACAAACTTTGAATTTTCCATTATAAAACTCCTGCGGATTCCAACTTTTTATTTAGTATTTTCTTTGTAAAATAAGAACCGATCAAAGAGAATATAAATGTTCCTATGATCATAACCGGTAACATCCATATTGGTGTCCATGCTCTTACTGTGTTACAAAAGCTTTGATCTAAGCCACCTTTTATTACACTTTCAAAAAATGCTTCTCTCATAACCCAAATTGGTAAGAATCCTCCAAATAAGTTTAGAGAAAAAAACATATGACTAATTGTATTTTTCTTAAAGTCTGCATAATTTCCACCTTTTGCTATGAACATAGCAATTATTCCGGCAGGCACTGCCACTAATGGTGCAATTGGAATATGCCCTGTTGCAACTAATAAAATACTTGGTAAAATACCTGCGATTACAATAGCAGTAGCTGACTTTGTCTTTGCAAGAAGCATATGATAGGTTGGTGCAGCAAGTAGTGCTACAAGCATAGGCATTAGTAAAAATAAAACAGGGACAGGCATAGATATTGCCCCAATTACTAAATATGTTACAAAGTAAAGTGCAATTAAAACACCGGCTGTAACTGCATTTTTTGATGATTTCTTTTGTGTTTTCATAAGTTTCCTCCTTTAAAATTGATTGTTACTGTACAATCTTCCATTCTTTAGACTTTTCTTGATAATTCCACAAGTCTTTATATAGTCCTTCATTTTTAATAAGTTCTTCATGCTTCCCAACTTCCTCTACCTTTCCTTTGTTTAAAACAACAATTTTATCAGCCCCCATTACGCTTCTTAATTTATGGGCTACAACCACAACTGTTTTATTCTTAATTAAATTTGATATTGCTTCTTGTATAATAAGTTCATTTTCAGGATCAAGCGAAGATGTTGCCTCATCAAGTAGTATTATTGGGGCATTTTTTAATATTGCTCTCGCTATTGATATTCTTTGTTTCTCACCCCCAGACAGAGTCGCTCCTCCTTGTCCAATCATAGTGTCAAATCCATCATCTTTATTGACTATAAAGTCATAAGCTCCTGCCATTTTTGCAGCATTCATGATTTCATCTTTACTCGCATCTTCATTTCCAAACTTTATGTTGTTATAAATTGTGTCTTTAAAAAGATACACATCTTGAAACACAACAGAAAATTTATCCATTAATTTATCAGGGTCGGCTGTTAGCAAATCTACTCCACCAATTTTAATTGTCCCTTCATTAGGATCATAAAATCTGGAAATTAATTTAATCAGTGTAGATTTTCCAGAGCCAGAGTAACCAACAAAAGCAGTTAATTCATTTTCATTAATGTCTAATGAAACATTATCGATAACCTTAGTTTCCTTATAAGAAAATGAAACATCACAGATTTCAATTTTGTTGCTTTCGATTACATCGCAATTTCCTGACATGGGTTCAGCGTTAAATAGGTTAATGATTCTCTCTCCTGAAACTGATGCCATTTGTAGACCTGTATAATTTACAAGTGCAAGCTCCAAGGAATCAAAAATTCTTGTGCCTACAAATAAGAACATTAAAAATGTATCAATTTCCAAAGATCCATTTATAAATAAATAGGAACCGGCTAAACTCATCAAAGGAAGTCCTATTCTTAAAATCATACTTGCTATAGTAGTTAATGAACCAACCCCTTTCTCACTCTTAATATTTGCGTCTTTTGAGTTATCTATATCTTCTTCAAGTTTTATTAATGTATCATCTATGCTGTTATAAGCTTTTAGAGTCTTAATGGCATCCAAATATTCGTTTGTATCTTCTTCCTCTTTTATCCTCATTTTCTTTGTTTTCAAATAGATTTTTTTCTGAAAGTTTTGCATGAGTGTGAGAAGTAGAACAGAAATAGGTAGTCCTATAAGTGTTGCTATTCCCATTTTTACATTAATGATCAAAAATAATATTGAGCAAAGAACTGCTACACATAGACCACTGAAGAATTGAGGTAGTTGGTGCGTTACTGCCGTTTCAACTTTGAAAAAATCATTCATTAATGTATCTAATATCTCTGCTGAGCTTTTCCCTGAAATATAACCTATCGGCAGTTTTCTTATGTGGTCTGCAAGCTCAATTCTTCCATCTGCACTTGACTTGTATCCAAGTTCATAGGTATATTTTGTGGCTAAATTTTCCAATAAGAATGTTACAAAGAAAAATATTGCCATTATCCCAAAATACTTCCATAAAAGGCTCGTATCTATACTATCTGCACCTCTATTTAAAAATAGTGTTTCTACAATTTTCGCCAAAGCAATAAATGGTATAAGGTTGGAAATAGAAGCCAAAACATTTAAGGCAATGGATTTTCTTATATTATTCATCTTCCCCAAAGTAATATTACTTATCATTCATTCTCACTCCCTTCTATATCCATTTGCCAAATATTTGTTTTCTTATAAATTTCATAAAGTCGCTTATATATTCCATCTGCAAGGATTAAATCTTCATGCTTCCCTCTTTCTGCAATTTTTCCATCAGATATTACTAAAATTTGATTTGCATACTCTATGGTATTTAACCGATGCGCAATCATGATAACCGTCTTATCTTTAACCAATTCAGATAAAGCTTCCTGCATAAGATATTCATTTTCAGAGTCTGCAAAACTTGTTGCTTCGTCTAATACTAATACCGGTGCGTCCTTTAAAATTGCTCTTGCCACGGCAATACGTTGTTTCTCTCCTCCGGATAAATGAGTTCCTTTAACCAAAACAGTGTCATACCCATCAGGAAGTTTTACAATAAAATCATGACATCTTGCTTTTTTACATGCTTTAATGACATCCTCTTTTGTGGAGCCTGTCTTTGCCATAGCAACATTATTGAAGACTGTATCTGTGATTAAATCACTGTCTTGAAAAACAAATGCTATCTTGTCCATTAAGTCGTTCATCGGAATATTTTTTATATTAACCCCACCTATTTTAATAGAGCCTTCTGAAGGATCGTAAAATCTGGGTATTAGCGTTCCAATGGTAGATTTGCCTGCTCCCGAATAGCCAACTAATGCTGTAACTTCTCCTTGTTTAGCACAGAAGCTTATATTCTTTAAAACCTCTTCATCTCCATAAGAAAATCTTACATTCTCGAATTCAAGATCATGACCTTTTATCTCTTCCTCGCTATTTTCAATTGCCAATTCTTTTTGATCTATAATTTCGTAGATTCTCAAAACAACTTCATTTAGTAAATTCATCCCTTCTGCAAAATCTCTAAGTTTTAATGCAGGTACGCTAATGGCAGGTGCAAGAATCAAATAGAAAATAAAAACTGTAGCAAAATCCAAGTTATTATTACGTGACATTAAAAGTATTCCTACTGGAACTATGAATGTAGCAACAGATAAAATAAACATTCTAAATGAAACAAATCCCGGTCTTATCATTGATGTCATCGAACTTGTAAAGTCTCTATATTCTCCTACTGACTTTGAAAAAGTTTTAAATGATTTTGCTCCTGTTCCAAATATTTTCACTTCCGGCATACCTTTAACATATTCACTAGTTGCTGAATTAATTTGATCCAATATTGCAAAGTTCTTCTCAAGTCCACCTGACTTTATAATCTTTGCCATGATTGCAATCTGAATTCCTAAACCGACAAATATAATTAACAAAGTCGTAAGACCTAATATTAAATTTATCTTCAACATAACAATTATCATTGCTAAAATTAGTGCTAAAGTTGAAATTAAATTTGGTAATTGATGAGAAAAATATCCCTCAATTTGATTCATGTCCGATCCTAATACTTGCCTTATTTTTGACTTGTTGTCTCCGGTAAAAAATCCTAAAGGAAGATTCCCAATATGAAATAATATCTTCTTTTTTAAGTTAGCTATTAAAACATATGAAAACTTATGGCATAAAATACCGCCAATGTAAGTTAAGCAATATGACAATACCACTGCTGCAAGTCCATAGATGCAGAACTGTATTGTACTTTGTTCTAATTTTCCATATAAAAATAGAGATTTTATGACTTTGTATATCACCAAAATTGGACAAATACTTAATAGCATACCAAGACTAACAAATAATATCCCTCCTACAAGTTGTCCTTTTTTTATTTCACTGTAGGAAATAATATCTTTGATTGATTTCTTCTTTTTCATCTAAAACATACCTCCTTACCGAACGAGTTCGTTCATTTGCCTTAAAACTAATACAAGGAAAACACCCTTGATGTTTCCCTTGTAAAATACTTATATTTTATTTTTCTCTACTGAGGTCTTTGAAATAGTTCACCTATTATTCCAAAGGCTTCACTTGAATTTGTTTTGTTTTCTCCCTTAATAATATAGTCATTATATATTGTTCCAACAGCTCCGTATAAAATAAAAGCTGCAAAACTTCTCACATTTTCTCTGTTTATTCCCATATTATTTTCTATTTTTTTATTTTCAATTCCTTCAATTATAAACTCTGAATAGACATCTATAAATTTTCCAATGTAATGAATCAATTCCCATAGCCTGTAAGAGTTATCTGTAATTGAATTCTCTTTTGAAAAATTATATCTTGTCGTAAATTGACCGATATCTTTTACTATAAGTTCCCTTAAAGTTTTTATTCTTTCTTCGTAATCTATTTCCTTATTTTGGAGTATATCCAACTTATTTTTTAGTTTTTCATCAAAATATGTTTCCATACACGCCAAGAAAATATCTTCTTTTGATTTGAAGTAGTAATAAAACATTCCAGGTGCACCATTAACTTCTGCGAGAATATCTCGCACAGAAACTTTCTCATATCCATTCTTCTCAAAAAGCCTGGATGCTATATTTATAAGCTCCTGTTTTCTTTCTTCCGGATCCTTTATATTTCTTTTTGCCAAAACCTCACCACCTATTGACCGACACTCGTTCTCTTAATATAGGCTATCATTCTCATTTGTTTTTGTCAAGAGCGGAGCCTAGACAATCTACATATAGAGTACTCCTGTTAATTTGGTCATAATTTTCAACGCTTCGCTTGCAGCATGTTGTTTATATTGCATTTGATCTAGGTTGTATTCATTTATTCACGATTTACTTCGGAATCTCGCCTTTTTACTTTTCTTTGAATCGATCGTTAGAGTTGACGCATTTAAGTGTTTGATTGTCCCGCGTATCCTTGCCGTCTTCGATAGACGTAACTTCTCTTTTCAGTGAACTGAAGAATTTTTAATGGGCGTGTTGTCGCGGCAATTATCTTTTCTCTATCTGCTTTAAATGATTTTAATCTTCTCTTTCTTCTATTCGTCATTGTTTTTTCAATGAAAAGACCCCCAAGAGTGGATGTCTCGGTCCAACTTTTGGGGGTCAGTGCATCATGCAGAGAGGGCCATTTCGTATTATCTTTTTTTCGACACCTCGCCCCGTAGCCAGGGGTGGGGGTAATATTTTCTGAAGCGCACCGCTTCGCCTAAGAGCTCGCCCATGAACCGCTCCACGGAAAAGTCCCATACCGTCCAAAAAAAGCGGCACTCACCCTCCTCCTCTGTTTCGGGGAAGGTTTCAAGCCAACGGTCCAGGGGATCTGCCACGGCGATTTCCTTTTCTTTAAACGCGCGGGAAAAATCGTCTCGCCGGTAGCTGTAGCCCAGAAGGGCCAACACCAACGTGCCGCCTTTTTCAAAGCGCGCCTCGTAGGAATCGATCATGTTTAATACATAGCTGTGGTGAAAAAAGCCGTCTGCCACGGTGTGGGCCAAAAATTCCGTGTTCACATCGTGGTTTCGATAGCCCATGGTGCGGCCTTTTGCGGAAGCCTTCTTCAGAAGCTCGGCGAAATCGCCATCTGCGTCTTGGGTTAAGCACAAGGCAGCATCAATCTTCATGGAGCAGAAGCGGGCTTTGTTTTTTTTGTAAAAATCCTCGCCCGTGGCGGGATCGTATAGGATTGTGAAAGAAAGATCCGGGCGACGCCGAATCAGCGCGGCCGCCGTATACATGCCCGCTTTGTCATTGATGGCTATTCCCAATCGTTCCATGTTCCTCTCCCGCCGTTTCCGTTTTGATTACGATTTTATACTTCTTTCTTAGTATAGCATAGGCGGCGTCCCGATCCTCTATTTTTTTAAACAAAGCGTACACCGTGGGCCCGGAGCCGGACATGTGAGAAAAGGCCGCCCCCGCCTCGTAAAGATTGCGAATCATCCCGTCGATGACCGGATGCATACCGCTGACGCCGGGATAAAGGTCGTTGACCACCACATCCCTGAGCCCTTCGAGTCGTCCTTCTTTCAGAAGATTCACCGCATCGTCTACAGCGGCTGTTTCGTGAAAGGCCTTCACCTTTTCGTAGGCCGCTTTCGTGGACACGGAAAAGCCCGGATTGAGCAGAAGCACCGGATAGGGCGGGATGTTTACAGGCCGGAGCACATCGCCGATCCCCTCGCCTACGGCGGCCTTGCCGTAAAGACAATAAGGGAAATCCGCCCCCAGTACAGCACAGTCATGGATCAGTTCCTCATCGGTAACAGGCAGGCTGTAAATGTCTCTCACGGCCTTTAAGACCAGGGCGCCGTCGGCTGTGCCCCCGGCAAGGCCCGCCCCCGCCGGAATGTTTTTTTGAATTATTATCTTCACGGGCAAGGGGCCGAAGCGGTTTTCTAAAAAACGATGGGCCTTCGCCATGAGATCCTTCTCCCCGTAATTGGGCCCTTCAATGGAAAAGGCAGCGGCTTTATCTATTTCAATCTCGTCATATAGCCCGATGGGCAGAAAAAGTGTTTTTATTTCGTGGTAGCCGTCGGCTCGTTTGCCTGAAATCCACAAGCCGACATTGATTTTTCCGTAGGCGCGCAAGGTATCCTCCCATAAAAAAAGCTCCGCCAAGGGAGCCTTTCACTACGATATTTTTAATTTAGCCGAATCCGCATCTTCTTCCAGGATCATAATTTTTACCGTGGACGTGAGTACGTCGGCATAGGTAAATGAAATGTTTCGATCGCTGCGATCGTCGGAAGAGATGCTAATGACAAACAGGGAGGGGTAGACCGCCGTGAGCACGCCTTTACGGGTGACTATGCGCTTGCGCCCTCGATTTGCCTTCACAATTACCTCTTTGCCAATATGCTCTGACAATTCGTTTTTTATCATATCCATTTGTGTCATTGGGACCGCCCTTCTATCCACACAATTATATGTGATACAAGTATACAATAATCCCCGCTGTTTGTCAAGGCAAATAACGCTATATAATACCGCAAAAAAGAGGGTCGGTCAAGAGAAATATTCGTGAATCCAAGTATTTTTTAATCTTCTTTTCACCTTCTGTTTACAAGCCCTTTTCTTCCCATGAAAAAAGAGCCGTCGCCGGCTCTCTTTTCCTTTTCATTTAAGCTGCCTTCTTTTCAGTTTCGACTGCTTTTTTATCTTCCGTTGCCTTCTTTTCAGGTGCAACTTTCTTTTCTTCGGCTTTCTTACCTTTTTCTTCCGCTTTTACCTTTTCATCGACTTTTTTCGTAGCGCGGACGATTTCATCCAGCGCATCCATAACTTTGGCCAGTTCCGCACGGGTAGCCGATGCCTTGGGTACGAATTGATTGTTTTCGCGACCTTGCATTAAGTTGGTGTGGCGAACGATGTCGATGGGTTCGAGGGCCCATTTGGAAATCATTTTTTGATCGGAGAAGGGTTCTTTCAAGTCCAGGGTGTAGGGGACTTTCTTGCCTTCAACGTAGCGACCTAAAATGGTGGCCATTTCTTCGCGGGTAACCTTTTGGTTCGGTTTAAAGGTATTGTCTTCATAACCGAGGACGTATTTGTTCTTGGCTGCCCAAACGACGCCGTTTTCGTACCATTCGCCGGCTTTGACGTCGGTAAAGGGATTGGCTGCCTTTTGTTTGACATCTTGTCCTTCCAGGCGGGCCAAGACGGACACAAGCATGCCTCTGGTAATGGGTTCATTCGGTGCAAACAGGGTGTCGCTTACGCCTTTAAAGAGGCCTTTTTGCGTTGCGGAAAGGATGACCTTTTCTGCCCAGTGGCCCTTGATGTCGGTGAAGGCATTGGTCGGTTCGACGGGTTTTACATCGCCCTTCGCTTCGGCCACGATGCGGCCTTCGACCTTCGGGTTCACATTTTTGTGTTCAGCCAGATATTTTTCCAGAACTTCCGTGTACATACCGTAGTCGCCGAGCTTTTTGCCTTTGGCGAACATGGTGTAGCCGTCGCCGCCGGATGCCATAAAGTCATTGGTGGCTAAGGTGTAGGTTTTCTCGAGATCAAGTGTCTTGTCTCCTACCTTCACGTCGTAGACGCGCTTGCCGGCTTCTTGTTTCGGATCGTATTTAAAGCTGACGCCGGAGACTTGAGGGAATTTCCCTTGAGGTGCCGGTGCATCGGCTACGCCGAATTCCAAAGCGGCCAGTAAATCGGCGCCGGAGACTTCGATCTTCATAATGGTGTTTCCGAAGGGGAAGGCGGTCCAGATTTGGGTCATGTCGATCTTCCCTGCGGGAATCGTTTCGCGGATGCCGCCGCCGTTTGTAAACGCCACGTCGGATTTTGCCGCTTCGCGCATGGCGTCTGCCACCATGTTGCCGAAGTTGGTTTCTTGTGCGCGCACGTGTTCTCTTGCGCCGTCTAAATCAACGGCGGTGGTGCCGACGACGCGTTCCAGTTTGCTCTTGTTGTTTTCGTACATGGCGTCGAGTTTCTTTGCGATGTCTTTGTTTTCTTCAATGTTTTCGAAGAATTTGGCGTCGCGAAGAACGGCGGTCTTGGAAATAACATTTTTGCCTCTTAAGGTGATGTTTACTTCGCCTAAGTTTTTCAGGTAGTAGCCCGTTTGCGCGATCAGGGTATTGTTCACGACTTTGCCTTCGGGCAAGGTGGTGTGAGAGTGGCCGTCGATAATGACGTCGATGCCGTCAACAGCTTTGGCGATGTCGGATGTTTTTACAACCGTGGCATCGTCGATGCCTACGTGGGCCAACATGACGATGACATCAACGCCTTGATCCTTCAAAGATTTCACTTGGGCGCGCGCCACTTCGACGGGATTTAAGAAGGTAATGCCTTCGGTGTTCTTCGGATTGGATTTTACTTTGGTTTCTTCCGTAGCAATGCCGAAGATACCGACTTTAACGCCGTCTACATCGAGGATGGTTTGGCCTTTAAAGTCGTTGGTTCCGGTGTTTTTAATGATGTTGGCAGCCAGTATATCGAAGCCTTCGGAGGAACCTTTTGCGGGTGCAGCTTGGTTTTTAAAATCCACCAGGGCTTGATAGCCGTAGTTGAAGTCGTGGTTGCCGGGCACCATGGCCTTGTAGCCCATGGCCTTCATGACGTCGATGACGCCCTTGCCGTTTTCAATACCGGCCAGTGCCGTACCGTGGGTCACGTCCCCGGCATCTAAAAGCACTGCATTTTTAATGCTGTCCGCATAAGTTTTCACCCGTGCGTAACCGATATTGGTGAGTTTCTTGTCTTTGCCGTACTCCGCTACCATGTGTCCGTGGACATCATTGGTGTGAAGCAAGGTAATGGTCTTGGTTTCTTCTGCCGGCGCGGCAAATACGCTCATGGGGCCGGCGATGACGCCGAGGACCATGGCCAATGCCAGTGCCAGGGATAAAAATTTCCGTTTCATGATACCTCCTTTAGTTCACTAACGTATACATCTATTATACCCTTGATTACCCGCCTTAGTCTTTTCAATTTAGAGACAATCCAGCCAAGAACCGTACCCTCTTTTCTCCATCTCTTCCTTGGGAATAAATTCGATGCTGGCGCCGTTAATGCAGTAGCGCAAACCGCCGGCTTCCACCGGCCCGTCGTTAAAGACGTGACCCAAGTGGGTGGTTTCCGTCTCCACTTCCGTGCGAATCATGCCGAAGCGCCCGTCGGTGGTTTCCTTAATCGGCGCGTCGGGAGCCGTCTTAGAAAAAGCGGGCCAGCCGCAACCGGAGTCGAATTTATCTTTCGAGAGAAACAAGACTTCTTTCGTAATGACATCCACATAGATGCCTTCGTCGAATAAGTGATCGTAGGGATGGGAAAAAGGAAGCTCCGTGCCTTTTTCTCGGGTCACGTGATAGGCCACATCGCCTAAGGATTCCCTGAGTTGCGCTTCGTCTAATTCTTTTTTGTCCATCAATACCTCCTATGCCAAAGGCGTGCCGCAGCGTGGGCAGTACGTGGCCCCGGCCTCCGCCTGGAAATGGCAGTTCTTGCATTCTACAAAATCCGGATCATCGGCGATTAACTCAATGGTCTCGATTTTTCTGCCGCAGTGGGGGCAAAAGTTCGTATCCTTGTCGATTTCCGTGTGGCAATCCGGGCATTCGTAGCGGAACACCTCTCCCCCGAGCTCCTTCGACGCCATGCGATTTTCCAGACTCGCCTTTTCTTTTTGCAATTCGTCGATGGCGAAGAGCAACTCGGAGCTCGTCGTGTCCGCCAAATGAGACTGCTCCCGCATTTCCATATAATAAACTTCCCCTAAATGGGTGTATTCCTCCAGAATTTTCGCCTCCAGCTCGCGAATTTGCATGCGTAACTTCGCCACATTGGAGGCCTCCTTCGCACTGTAAAGGCCCTTTATGCTTAAATCTTTTACCTGATTGGAAAGGTCTTCAAAACCTTTGCCGATGCTGTTAAAAATATCCATACCTTCACCTCAAATAAAGCATACCACATGGCCGCGGTCATTTTTACGACTTAGAGAAGGATTAGACTTTTTTTCAATTCATCCCTTCATGTGTGAATAGCCATCACTTGGGTATAAAACAAATAACAAGAAGAAGGAGGAATACCATGGATTATAAATTATACGCGGCTACCTATTGCCCCTTTTGCAAAAAAGTCATCGACTTTATGGAAAAAGAGGGCGTAGAAAAGGTGGACGTCGTCTTCGTAGACAAAGATGACGAAGCGAAAAAGGCATTATTGGAAGGCAGCGGCGGCAAACAAGTTCCCTGCCTCCACTACGGCGATACATGGATGCTGGAATCCGACGACATCATCGCCTACATGAAGGAAAATTTGATCTAACTTGCCATTCTTTTTCCCATAGGATAAAATGAATGAGAAAATAAAGCTTAAGGAGGCTAGGATGATTACAAAAGATACTTTAATCGGCGATTTGGTTCGCCAATACCCGGAAGCCATTCGCATCCTCATGCAATTTGGCATGGGCTGTGTAGGTTGCCCCTCCAGTCAAATGGAGTCCTTAGAAGAAGCTGCTTATGTTCACGGTTTTGATGCCGACGAACTGATGAAGGCTTTAAACAAAATCGTTGAAGCAAAATAACAAAAAGCCTCCCGCGCAGGGAGGCCTTTTTCATTGCAGGACCCGCCGGAGCGGGTTCTTTTTTATTTGTTGAAAATAGAATTGAACAGATCGGCGAAAAAAGCTTTGATCTTTTGAAGCAAGCTTTGGCCCTCTTCGCTGTTAATGTATTCTTTCGCCTGATCGGCGGCGCCTTTTGCTTTATCGGCCAAACCGTGCCAGTCGATGTCCGTCTTTCGTAAATTGTCGAAAAAGTTCGTCAACTTATCCGTTTGCTCGGCGGTCAGATTGAGATTGTACTCATTGGAAATGTTGATGATGATGTTTTGCACTTCTTCCCGGCTCTTCGGCGCTTCCGTGGCGATTTTTTCCTTAATGTCTTTCACCAGACCCGTGGCCTTGTCCGCACCCACCTCTTGTGCTAAATCTGAGGTGACGACCATCTCTTCGTTGGCCGCTTTTTTTACCTTGTCGCTGATTTTTTTGCCGGTCGAGGTTTCGTAGGCCTTCATAATTCCCGTAAGTGCCGCCGTGCCGCTGACATTCATCGGCGCATCCACGGTGATCTTCGCATCTTTAATCCCCGCGGTCTCCAGGGCTTGGCGATACATATCGTGGGTAATGTAGCGGATCCTTTCCGAGGTTTCCACTTCGATGCCGCTGCCTTCGGCGGTGTATTCCACTCTGGCGCTGGAAATGGCCTTGCGACCGATCTTCGATTCGGGCACGAAATCGCCCAGGTATTTGTGCTCTTCCTTGTTGGTAACCTCGATGATTTGATCCTTGTCCGATCCGTTAAAGCGCTTCATCAAGGCCTCTCGTTGTTCGGGCGTAAGGTCCTGACCGAAACACAGAATCACGTCGCCTTCCACGGCATCGGCGAATACCGGCGCCTGAATCATAACGAGCATGAGAAGGGCCAGAGCCGCTGCCATGTATTTTTTTAGAAATTTCATAATCTCCTCCACTTCTTTTTTCGTATGCCATTATAACACAGGGGCCGCGAACCGCCGCCGAAAAAGAAATGTCTTCGCTATTTTTTAGAAAACTTTTGCTTTTCGGCACGAAAAAAAGAGGCCGAAGCCCCTTTTTCAGTTTCGTTATTTTGCCAAGGCGGCGTCGATGCGTGCGCGATCGAAGCCGACGATTTCTTCTTCGCCGATGACCAAAACAGGTACGCCGGTGTAGCCCATGGAGATCAATTCATCTCTTGCAGCTGCGTCGGTTTGCACGTTTTTTTCATCAAATTCGATGCCTTTTTCCTTCAGATAATCCTTTGCCATGGTGCAATAAGGACAGGTGTTGCTTGTATAAACTTTTACTTCTGACATTGTCATTCCTCCAAAATAATTCATGATTTCGCTTACTCAATTTATACCCGCGAGGTATGGGCTTAATCACCTTCGCCAATTTTATGCATGGCGTGGGTGTAGCCCATGGTAAAGAGGGTCGCCACATGGTCGTCGTCCAGGGAGTAGTAGACTTTGCGCCCTTCTTTTCTCGAGCGAATAAGCCCTTCTTCTTTCAGAAGAATGAGCTGATGGGAAATGGAGGATTGGCTCATGCCTAAAAGTTCCACCAGTTTCGATACATTGCAGGTGCCCAACATGAGGGCGTACAAAATCTTTAATCGCGTGGGATCGGCCATGACTTTAAAAATGCCGCTTAAGCTTTCGATTAAAGGTTCGTTTTCTACAAAGGCGTGAAATGTCTCGTCGCTGTATTCCGCCATTAGTCGCCCTCCTTTTCTACTTTCGGAAAGTTTTTCGCCAAAATCCGATACTCTTCCACGGTAATGGCCTCGGCCCGACGACCGGGGTCAATGCCCGTATCGACCAAGGCCTGAAGGATCTGATCCTTTTCGATTTCGAAGCCGTAGGTGGACAGGGCGTTTAACACGGTTTTTCTTCGCTTGGAAAATGCCGCCCGCACCACGGCCTCGGCCCGCTTCAGATTTTCCCGGTGATCGGTTTTAAAATTCGTAAGGGCCAAGACGGCACTGTCTACATTGGGCTGGGGCATAAAGCAGGTGCGGGGCACGGTGAGGGCCACGGCCACATCGGAGCGCATTTGTAAATAGACGGAGATGGAGCCGTAGGCCTTCGTTCCGGCCTTGGCTGCCATGCGATTTGCCATTTCTTTTTGCACCATGACGTGAACCGATTCCAAAGGCAGGTCCGAATTAAAAAGATGCAACAAAATCGGCGTGGTCACGTAATAGGGCAGATTGGCCACCACTTTAATCTTGTGATCGCCGAAGCGGGCCGCCAGTTCTTTTTTGAGGTCCGTCTTTAATACATCTTTGTAGAAAATCTCCACGTCTTCGTATGCGCCCAGGGTTTCATCGAGAATGGGCTTTAAGTGCTCGTCAATTTCCACGCAAAATACTTTCGCGCCGCGTAGGGCCAATTCTTCCGTTAAGGTGCCGATGCCGGCGCCGATTTCTAAGACGACGTCCCCTTCGCCGACGTCGGCATTGTCGGCAATGGCGCGGACGATGTTTCCGTCCATGAGAAAGTTTTGGCCCAGGGATTTTTGAAAGCGAAAGCCCCATTTCTCTTGAATCTCTCGGATCCTGGCCGGGCTGTATAGTCGTTTATCCACCGAACACCTCCTCATAGATGCGCTCAAATTCTTCGACGGAAATGCCGAAGCTGTTGAGTCTCTGCAGAAATTGCTTGCCGTTGCCGTGACCGATGCCCAATGCCTCGGCCATTTTTTCGCGGCGCCCTGCCGCATCCGATGCCCCCGTCATGCCGTAGCGAATCATATCCGCCTTGGTAAATGTTTCTTCGTAGACTTTTTTCATGGGCTTGGCACGATAAATCGCTTCCCGAATATCCTCAGGCCGTGCGTTTTCGATGCCGATGTCGTCTTTATAAAGGGCCTTGTCCTGCGGCAAATAGGCCTGCTTCGGCGAGGCCAATGCCTCTGTAAGCCGCCGGCGAATTTGCTTGCCCATGTAATCAGGGTCCGTGAGAATAATGACGCCGCGGCGACGCTCCACTTTTTTCAGCTCGCGCAAAAATTTTTCGCCGAAGGCGTAGCCTCCCGTGGCCATGACATCGCATTTCAGGGCGCTCTTCACTCGGGCGATGTCATCTTTTCCCTCGACCACGATCACTTCTTGTATTATTTCTTCCATTTGTAAAACCGTTTCGTATTTTCATCTGTGTGCGCCACAAGATCCGCCACGTCCATGTCCCTGAGGGCGGCGATGTTTTTCGCCACATAAGCCACATACTTGGGCTCGTTGCGCTTGCCTCGATTGGGCTCCGGAGTCATGTAGGGGCAGTCCGTTTCCAAGAGCAGGCGATCCAAGGGCACGGCCGCCGCCACTTTCTTCGGCACTTTGGCGTTTTTAAAGGTGGTCACACCGCCCAGGGAAATGTAGCAGCCCAGGGCCATAAAGCGCGCCATCATTTCCACGGAATAGCTGTAGCAGTGAATGAGCACGTGGTGGCCGGGATGGGCCTCGAGGAAATCCCGAACGATGTCGTAGGTCTCCTCCGCCGCATCCCTGGAGTGGATCACCAGAGGCAGGTCCACTTCCGCCGCCAAATCACACATGGCGCGAAAGACAGTCCGCTGCACGTCCCGCGGCGAATTTTCATAATAGTAGTCCAGGCCGCACTCGCCGATGGCCAGCACCTTTTCGTCCTTTGCCAGCTCCACCAATTCCGCCCGCACGGCATCGTCGTAGTACTTCGCCTCTTGGGGATGAACCCCCACCACGGCGTAAAGGCGGTCGTGTTTTTTCGCCAAGTCCGCCACGGCGCGGGAGGTTTCAATATCGCTTCCCACATTCACCACGGCATCCAGGCCGTCTTCTTCCATGCAGGCGATAATTTCTTCTCGATCGTCGTCAAATGCCTCATTTTCCAAATGGGAATGGGCGTCTATCATAGATCCTCCTAACTGATTCTTGCACCGGATTTTAATTGTTCCATGGTGGTGGCCAGAGACAATTTTCCGTCTTTATCTTCCGCCGCAAGGAGCATGCCTTGAGACAGAACGCCACGCAATTTCGTGGGCTTTAAGTTGGCCAAGAGCAGGATTTGTTTGCCCGTCAGCTCTTCTTT
Source organism: Peptoniphilus sp. HCN-40583 (assembly GCF_037892835.1). Lineage (NCBI taxonomy): Bacteria > Bacillati > Bacillota > Tissierellia > Tissierellales > Peptoniphilaceae > Peptoniphilus > Peptoniphilus sp. HCN-40583. The sequence continues at coordinate 40,720 of NZ_JBBKBU010000006.1, read as the reverse complement.
CGTGTAATATTCCTTAATGCTCGAGCAGATGACCCGCTTTTCGTCGCCGACGCTGAGATTTAGCACGTAGAGGCGATCGGCATTGGGGTGATCTTCCACGGAATCCACGGTGGCGACGCGAATGTCCAGTTTATCGAAGTCGTCGATGGTGATTTCCGGCTTCAGATCCAAGGCTTCCTCTTCCTCTTCCACCGCTTCGCCCTTGGCGAGTTTTTCCGCTTTCCGCTTTTCGATGAGGGCGTGGTTGGCATCCCAGAGGCGCTTCGTTTCTTCTTCGATGTCGAGGCGCGGGAAGATGATCTTCTTTTCGCCCACGTGTTTGCCCGGTTCCAAAAGGCCCCAACGCGTGGCGTCTTCCGCTTCGAAATCCTTCGTCGCCGTAATTTGTTCGGCGATGGAAATGGCCGTGTTGTTCATGAAGAAGGACAGAAGGATGGAGACGATGCGCAAAGATTCCGCCAAATTATAGAGAACCGTATCTAAGCGTTTCTTTTCGTCTTCGCCGCCTTTGGCCAAGACCCAGGGTTCGTTTTCGTCTACATATTTGTTGCTGCGGCGAACCAATTTCCAAATGGCTTCCAGTGCCGTGGAGAATTGATAGGTCTCCATTTCTTTTTCCAGCTCACCCCAAATGCTGACGGCCAGATCCTTCAATTCGTTGTCGATGGCCGTTTCGCCGTGAGGCGCGGGGACGATGCCGTCGTTGTATTTTTCGATCATGGAGACGGTGCGGGAGACCAAGTTCCCCAAGTCGTTGGCCAAGTCGGAATTCAGCCGCTTCATAAAGCTTTGTACATTGAAGCTGCCGTCGTGACCGAAGGAAAATTCCCGCAAGAGGAAATATTTCAGAGCGTCGACGCCGTAAAGGTCGATAATGGGTTCGGGATAAATAATATTGCCCTTTGACTTGCTCATTTTGTCGTCGTCAAAGAGAATCCAGCCGTGGCCGAAGATTTGTTTCGGCAGGGGCAGATCCAGTGCCATGAGCATGGCGGGCCAGATAATGGTGTGGAAACGCATAATTTCCTTGCCTACCAAATGGACGTCCGCCGGCCAGAAGTTTTTAAATTGCTCGTCGTCGGTGCCGAAGCCCGCGCCGGTTAAGTAGCAGGACAGGGCGTCGATCCAAACGTAGATGACGTGTTTGTCATCGAAGGGAACGGGCACGCCCCAGTCGAAGGTGGAGCGGGTGACGGACAAGTCATCCAATCCGTCTTTTAAGAAAGAGTTGATCATTTCGCTTTTTCTGTAAGCCGGTTGAATAAATTCCGGATGATCTTCGTAGTATTGAAGAAGCTTGTCCCGGTATTCGGAAAGGCGGAAGAAATAGCTTTCTTCGTGTTGCAGGTGGGTTTCGCGGCCGCAGTCCGGGCACAAATGGCCTTCCAGCAATTGAGATTCGGCCCAGAAGGATTCGCAGGGCGTGCAGTAGTAGCCTTCGTATTCGCCTTTATAGATTTCGCCCTTGTCGTAGAGCTTTTGGAACAACGCCTGCACGTTTTTTTCGTGTTGGGGATCCGTGGAGCGCACAAAGGAATCGTAGTGGATGTCCATGGTCTTCCAGAGAGCCTTGGTATCGTCTACAATGGCGTCGATGTATTCCAAGGGTTCCTTGCCAGCTTCCTTGGCCTTTTCCTGAATCTTTTGGCCGTGTTCGTCGGTGCCGGTGGTGAACAGGACATTGTAGCCTTGCAGGGTCTTAAAACGCTTCACCGCATCGGCAGCCACGGTGCAGTAAGTGTGGCCGATGTGTAGATTGTCGCTTGGGTAATAAATGGGCGTTGTAACGTAAAAGTTCTTTGACATGTATGCCTCCTTGCATATAGATGATATGCTCGACCATAGAGGATGGCCGAAAAAAATTTCTTGTAACAATTATACTATCAAGGCAAGTTCTGCGCAATAAACCCTCGTCATGCTATACTTTTTAAAGAAGCTGCAAAAATAACAAAGAAAATAGAAAATCCATAAAAACCGTGACTTGTCGGTGCAGACTTCAGGCGACATCCGCTTTTAATTGAAAAAAGAAGAGGCTTTGCCGATCAATGGCATATGCCTCTTCTTTGTCATTTCATGATTATGACTTTCCTGAATGTAATCTTACCTCTTAACGCCGCACTCAACCTATACGCACACCTATTGCAATGACTTCACACGAAAATCAACAAAGAACAGATCAACGATGAAAGTTGCAAGCCATAAGGCAATGAGCGGGAACTTCGAACCCGCGAATGTTGCGAGCTCCACAAAAGGAAAATCCCACGAAACGCTCCGCCCGGCGGCAATGATTTCTAATGGCATAAAGACCAAGATTTCATTAACGAGCAATGCGATAACAAGGGATACAATCTGCGCCCTTATAAAATCCCGTCCCGTAATTTGCGATCTTTTTCTAAGTCCGCGCAAGAGCAAAAGCCAAAGAAAGAAAGTAAGAAGCTGACTCATTCGACAGACCACAAGATCATCCCCAAACATAACGCTGAAAAGAAATCCGACAGCATTTGGAAACAATGCCCAAGGAATCATTCGAAATAGATAGGGATTACCTAGGTTCCTCTTTGCCATCATCATTTAAATCTCCCTTCGACACAACTCTGCATTGTCCCGTTGTTTATTCTTTTTCCGTTCCGCCCTTTTAGTCATAATCGTTTATCTTACAAATATCTTTTATACCTTAATATAAAAATAGAGACATGGATACAATCGTCTCTGCCTCTATTTTCATACTCAATTATGCGTTTTTCTCGATGCCGCCTTGGCTCACTTGCCAAGCCGGTGCCTTCATCTTTAATTCAAATTGACCGACTAAGTAAGAGGAGATAATCGTCGTGAGAAAAGAGAATATCAACCGTGTCGGTGCAATGTAGGTAAGAGACAGTGTAAGTACAACTGCATCGGTAAAGAAGTAGGCGCGGGAAATGGGCCACTTTAATTTTTTCGAGATCACCATGGCCAGGGCGTCGTCGCCGCCGGCGCAGCCTCCGGCCGAGACGGCAATGCCGCAACCGCAGCCGATAAAGATCCCGCCGGCTATGGCAGCGAGAAGGGGCAGGTGATACAAACTGGGAAGGACCGGGCCCATAAAGTTAAAAATCCAGTAAAAGACGGAAAAGCCCAATGTGGCAACGGCCGACTTCTTTAAGAAGCATCTGCCCAACATGGAAAAGCCCAGGCCGTAACAAATGCCGTCCAGTATCGGCGAGACATAGGCCAAATTCAGCCCCACGACTTTCTTTAAAAACAGGCCCAAGCCCAAAACGCCGCCCTCGGTGATTTGAGAGGGTTCGTGGACATTGACCACGCCGAAAGCCATAATGGCGCAACCCAGCAGAATTTTGAAAAAATCTTTCTTCGTAAGTTCAAGGTTTCTCAGCAAAGAACTGAGCATAATTGTCACTCCTAATTCAAGGATTAGGGAACCAAAAAAAGACTGCCGTCTTAGGTTCTCCTAAATCGCAATCTTCGGATGGTGTCGATGCTTTTTGTTTTGCTGATTTTTTCTTGTAAAAACTCTGAGCCAACGGATAGGCTTAACGGCTCGAAAAATCCCACATCAGGCACTTTTCAAACACTCATCGCATACCCTGCATCAGATAAAAACTACCGATTAAATCGGCAACCACCGTAATAAAACAGTACCATCGCAATCAGTATACCACATACACTATTTCTTTTCAATCCTTTTCTCCCGCGATAGGGAAAAAGCGGGGACGCCGCCCCGCTTCAATTATTCTTTTACATCCAGAGAAATCCTGCCCCGTTCTTTATCCACTTTTTCGATGACCACCTTCATGCGGTCGCCGACTTTTAACAGATTGTAGATGGCGCGATTTCTCTTTCCTTTTAATTTTGTAATGTGCAATAGCCCTTCTTTTTTGACGCCGATGTCGATAAAGGCGCCGAAGTCCACGACGTTTTTCACCACGCCTTCCAGTTCCAGCCCGGGCACCAATTCTTCCATGGTGAGTGCCGAGCGGCGCAGGCCCACATCTTCCGTGTCGCCGCGGGGGTCGCGGCCCGGTTTTTCTAGCTCCCTGCGTATGTCTTCCACGGTAAAGGCGCCGGCATGGGCGAGGATTTCTCTTTCCTCGTCGGTGAGGCTTTCTTCCCTCAGGATCAATTCCGCCAAGTCGTAGGATTCCGGGTGCACGCCGGTGCGGTCCAGAATATTTTCTCCGTTTTGTATGCGCAAAAAGCCCGCCGATTGTTCAAAGGCCTTCTCGCCCAGGCCCTTCACCTTTTTGATCTCCCGGCGATTTTTAAAGGCCCCTTCGCTTTCCCGATAGGCCACGATGTTTTTCGCGAGATTCGGACCGATGCCCGCAACGAAACTCAAAAGGGAGGGCGATGCGGAATTAATGTCCACGCCCACTTCGTTGACGGCGCCTTCCACCACGCCCTGCAGGCGATCGTCCAGGGCTTTTTTGTCCAGATCGTGTTGGTATTGGCCCACGCCGATGTGCCGCGGCTCGATTTTCACCAGCTCCGCCAAGGGATCCTGAAGCCGCCTTGCGATGGAAATGGCGCCACGCACGGTAACGTCCAGATCGGGAAATTCTTCGATGCCCAGTTCCGATGCGGAATAAATGCTGGCGCCGTCTTCACTTACCACGGCATAGGCCACATCCCATTGCTTCTCTTCAATGAGACCCGAGACGAATTGCTCCGTTTCGTAGCTGGCCGTGCCGCTGCCGATGGAAATAAATTTCACGCCGTGCTTTTCGACGAGACCCTCGATGATTTTTTTCGCCTCTTCCACCCTTGGCTTTGGCGGCGCGGGAAAGATGACGGCGTTGTCTAAAAACTTTCCGTTTTCATCGACTACGGCAACCTTGCAGCCCGTGCGGTAGCCCGGGTCGAGGCCCAAGACCACGTAATGGCCCAGTGGCGGCATAAGGAGAAGAGGCTTTAAATTTTGTGCAAAGACCTCGATGGCATCGGCTTCGGCCCGCTCCTTTAAATCTCGGCGAATTTCCCGTTCCAACGAAGGAAAGAGGAGCCGCTTAAAGGCATCTTCCGCCATGGGAAGAAAGACTTCCCGCTTCTCGTCGTTAGGGCCTGCCACCTGAAGGATCATGGAGATCAACGTCTCTTCGCTGCACTGAATCTTTACCTTTACGGCGCCTTCCCCTTCCCCGCGATTCATGGCGAGGATGTTGTGGTTCTTCACCTCTTTTAGGGGCGCGGTGAAATCATCGTACATGCTGTAGGCGGGATCCGCTTCCTTCCCCGCTTCCGTCGTGAGCACGCCGCGGCGCCACAAATAGCTCTTAAGCAGGCGGCGTACCTTCGCATCGTTTGAGACGGCCTCAGCCACAATGTCGCTCACGCCTTTTAGAATCTCTTCTTTCTCTAAGCCTTCAAAGGCCTCTACCTCGCCTTCAAAATCCGTTAAAGACCCGTCAGACAAAAAGTTTTCCGCCAGAGGTCCCAAGCCTTTTTCCAGGGCATCGGTGGCTCGCGTTCGCCGCTTGGGCTTGTAGGGGCGATACAAATCCTCCAAGGACTGCATATCCCAAATGCCTTCAATGGTCGCCTTTAATTCTTCCGTGAGCTTGCCCTGGCCTTCGATGGTATTCAGCACCGTTTCCCGGCGATCCGCCACCTTCTCCAGTTCATTTTTTCTGCCTTCGATTTTACGAAGCACCTCGTCTTCAATGCCGCCGGTAACATCCTTTCGGTAGCGGGCGATAAAGGGCACGGTATTTCCCTCGTCTAAAAGTTTTAACGTGGCGTCCATTTTCTCCGAGGCGATATGAAATTCCTCGGCTAAAATCCTTCCGATAATCATGGTTCCTCCATTTAAAAAGAGAGGGCGAGCCTCTCTTCTCATTCATTCTTTCTATTGTTAAGCTTCCGCTTTATCTTCCAGATAGGCATTAATAAAGGGATCCAAATCCCCGTCCATGACCCGATTCACATCGCCCACTTCAGCGCCGGTGCGATGGTCTTTCACCATGGTGTAGGGTTGGAAAACATAGGAGCGGATCTGAGAGCCCCAGGCGATTTGGGCGTAATTCCCCGCCAGGTCCTCGATCTTTTCCTTTTGTTCCTCTTCTTTTAATGCCACGAGTTTAGCCTGAAGCATTTTCATGGCCTGCTCGCGGTTTTGAATTTGGCTGCGCTCGTTTTGGCATTGCACCACAATCCCCGTGGGAATGTGGGTAATGCGCACGGCGGAGTCGGTGGTGTTGACGTGTTGACCGCCGGCACCGGATGAACGATAGGTGTCGATTTTTAAATCGTCCTGATTGATCTCCACATCCATGTTGTCGTCCAGTTCCGGATAGACGTCCACGGAAGTAAAGGAAGTGTGGCGCTTTTTCGCCGCATCAAAGGGCGAGATGCGCACCAGGCGATGCACGCCTTTTTCCGACTTCAAGTAGCCGTAAGCGTGAGGCCCGGAAATCAGAAGCGTGGCCGATTTAATGCCCGCCTCGTCTTCTTCCAATATATCCAACACTTCCACGGAATAGCCCTTGCCTTCGGCATAGCGCGTATACATCCTTAAGAGCATATTCGCCCAGTCTTGGGCCTCCGTCCCGCCGGCGCCGGCGTGAATGGCGAGAATGGCATTGTTCATGTCGTACTCGCCGTTTAGAAGGGTTTGGATTTTAAAATCGTGGGCCTTTTCTTCAATGGCATCGAGATTTTTCTTGAGCTGATCGTAGAAACTGAAGTCATCTTCCTCTTCCATAAGCTCCAGCATCACGGCCGACTCTTCCATGGCTTCCACGAGTTCGTCGTACACATCGGTGCGGGATTTAATGGCATTTTGCTCGCGGATCACCTTTTGCGCCGCTTCGGAGTCATCCCAAAAGCCGGGCGCCATGGTTTTTTCCGTAAGCGCCTGATTCGTCTGCTTCAGACCCTCGATGTCGATGCTCTTGGCCAGTCGCTCCACCAGCTCTTCAACCGCTTCCAGGCGTCCCCGATCCAGAAATATATTTTGCTCCATAGGGATCCTTTCCTGATTTAGGCGTTTTTGCCGCAGCAGTGTTTATACTTTTTGCCGCTGCCGCAGGGGCAGGGATCGTTACGACCGACTTTTTTCTCCGTGCGACGAATGGGTTCTTGTACGCCGCTGTCGGGATTGACGGTTTTCACTTCCTTGGCCACTTGCTTGCGTTCCATCTTTTCGGGATTTTGCACGTGGAACATAATGCGCACGGTTTCTTCGCGAATGCTTTCGTTCATGGCTTCAAACATATCGAAGCCTTCTTCGGCATAGGCGCGCACCGGATCGATTTGACCGACGGCTCGGAGTCCGATCCCTTGACGCAATTGATCCATGGCATCGATGTGATCCATCCAGCGTTGGTCTACGACGCGCAGCAGAACGACACGTTCCACTTCGCGGAAGGCTTCTTCGCCGAATTCTTCCACCTTTTGGGCGTAAGCTTCTTTGGCTTCTTCCTTCATGAAGCGTTTAAGTTCATCGGCGCTTGCCTTTTCGTGGCCGTCCATAAAGTTTTCGTCGAAATCGAAGGCGGCCCGGCCGAAGCGGTAAATGCTTTCGTAGTCGATGTATTTTTCGTGTTTGTCGTTGACCTTCACGTTGAAGTCGATGGTGTCGTCGATTAAATCTTCCGTCATGGAGGCGATGTCGCCGGAAAGGTCGTCGCCCTTCAATACTTTTTCACGTTCCGTATAGATAACTTCCCGTTGCTTGTTCATGACGTCGTCATATTGCAAGACGTTTTTACGGATGCTGAAGTTGTTGCCTTCAACTTTCCGTTGGGCGGATTCGATGAGGCGGGTGAGCATTTTTGCTTCGATGGGCTCATCTTCCGGCGCATCGATGCCGTCCATGACCTTTTTGAAGCGGTCGCCGGCAAAGAGGCGGATAACGTCGTCTTCGGCGGAAATGTAGAACTTCGTGCTACCCTTGTCCCCTTGACGACCGGAACGACCCCGCAATTGATTGTCGATTCGACGGGATTCGTGGCGTTCGGTACCGATTATGTGCAAGCCGCCGGCGGCGATGACCTTTTCTTTTTCGGCGTCGGTTTCCACTTTAATTTCGTCCCGCAACTCGCTGAAGCGCTTTCTTGCTGCCAAGATTTCTTCATCGTCTGTATCAAAGTAGCTATCAGCCGCATCGATCATTTCCGGTTCAAAGCCCTCTCTGGCCATTTTTTCCTTGGCCATGTACTCGGGATTGCCCCCGAGGACGATGTCAGTCCCACGACCGGCCATGTTGGTGGCGATGGTCACGGCGCCGTAGCGACCGGCTTGGGCGACGATTTCAGATTCTTGTTTGTGGCGCTTCGCGTTTAATACCTTGTGAGGAATGCCGCGCTTTTTAAGATAGGAAGAAAGTTTTTCCGATTTTTCGATGGATACGGTACCCACAAGAATCGGCTGGCCCGTGGCGTGGCGACGGGCGATTTCATCGGCCACGGCGCGGAATTTCGCATCTTCCGAGCGATAAATGGCGTCGTCTTGGTCCACACGGATCACTTCTTTGTTGGTGGGAATTTCCACGACGTCGATGTTGTAGATTTCTCTAAATTCCGATTCTTCCGTCATGGCCGTACCGGTCATACCGGCGAGCTTTTTGTACATACGGAAGAAGTTTTGGAAGGTAACCGTCGCCAAGGTTTTCGATTCGGCCCGCACTTCGATGCCTTCCTTCGCTTCGATGGCTTGGTGCAAGCCTTCGGAGTAGCGACGGCCGTACATGAGACGACCGGTAAATTCGTCGACGATAATGATTTCGCCGTCGTCCACCACGTAGTCGATGTCTTTATGCATGGTGCCCTGAGCCTTTAAGGCTTGGTGGATGTGGTGGAGAAGCTCCGTATTGTCGGGATCCGTTAAATTGTCGATGCCGAAATATTTTTCAGCCCTTCCTTGGCCGATTTCGGTCAAGGTGGCGGTCTTTTGCTTTTCGTCGATGACGTAGTCTACGGTTTCTTCGCGGAATTCTCGGTTAAAGCGGTCTTCCGCTTCTTCCGCCTGATCCTTGACTCTGCTGGTCAAGGTGTCTACGAAGTTTTTCGCTTGGGTGTAGAGCTCTGTGGATTCATCCCCTTGACCGGAAATGATTAAGGGGGTACGGGCTTCGTCGATTAAGATGGAGTCCACTTCGTCCACGATACAGTAGTAGAGTTCCCGTTGAACTTGATTTTCCTGATAGACCACCATGTTGTCACGGAGGTAGTCGAAGCCGAATTCATTGTTGGTCCCGTAGGTAATGTCGGCGCCGTAGGCCACTTGCCGCTCTTCTGGCGTCATGTCGTGGAGAATGCAGCCCACAGTCATGCCTAAGAAGGAATAGACTTTTCCCATCCATTGCTTGTCACGTTCGGCCAAGTAGTCGTTGACCGTAACCACGTGGGCGCCCTTGCCGGCCAAAGCATTTAAGTAAGCGGGCAGGGTTGCGACCAAGGTCTTCCCTTCACCGGTTTTCATTTCGGCGATGCGGCCTTGGTGCAGTACAATCCCCCCGAGAATTTGCACGGGGAAGTGCTTCATCCCGAGAACCCGGTCGGCGGCTTCGCGAACCACGGCAAAGGCTTCGGGAAGGATGTCATCAAGGGACTCGCCGCCGGCGACGCGGCCTTTAAATTCGGTGGTCTTTTCTCTTAATTCTTCGTCGGTTAATTCTTGCATGGCACTGTCCAAAGCGAGGACTTTTTCCATGGTCGGGCGGATTTTTTTAATCTCCCGATTGGAGTAGGTGCCGAATATTTTATCTAATAGAGACATTTATACACGTTCCTTTCACTAACTTTTTATTTTAACAAATCTCGTCCGATCCCGCAACGAAAGGGGAATATTTCATCATTTATACACTTTCGGCGTCGTCTTTCGGCCGATGGTGGACGATGGCCACCATTTTTTCGCCTTCTTTAATTTTTCTGACGCGCTTTTCAAAATCCATGCGGGCCATCCAAATGGTGCGCTCGCAGCCCATGCAGGCCAGTTTTATATCCACGCCGGTACGCAAAATCTTCCACAGATTTTCGCCGCATGGGTGGCCTTTTTTCAAGGTGACCACGTCGCCTTCTTCGTAATACAGTCGGTTCATTTCACCTCTCCTTTAAAGGGGACCGCGTCGTAGCGGGCGATGGGTATGTTAATATTTTCCGCGTTCATGGCCTTGGCGATGGCTTTTCTCAGATCGTATTCGATGTCAAATTGATTGCGCGCCTCGTCCCAGGCCACCACGGTAATCTCGTAGCCGTTGGCGATAAAACCCGTCACGCCCCACACTTCCGTGGTGGACTTCGGGTATTTCTCTTTCAGCGATTTTGCCGCAGCTTCCACCACATGGATGACCCGGTCCGGATCTTCGCTGCGGTCGATGGGCACCACCACCTTGGCCCGCTTTTTTCCTCGCCCCCGATTGGTGACGATGCGGATGGCGGAATTGGGGACGGTGTGGAGGGTGCCGTCGAAATCGCGAATCACCGTGGCGCGAAAGCCCAAAGACACCACATAGCCTTTTTTGTCGGCGCATTCCACGTATTCGCCGACGGCAAATTGATCGTCGAAGATAATGAAAAAGCCATTGATAAAGTCTTTAATGATTTCCTGCGCCCCCATGGCGATGGCCAAGGAGCCGATCCCCGCCGTGGCAATTAAGGTGGATGTGTTGACCCGGCAAAGGTTTAAGAAGATCAACAGGGCCAGGCCGTAGATGCCGTATTTCGACGCATTCCCCGCCAAATGGGTTAAGGTAATAACCCGGCGCTTGTTTCGCACCGCTTTTTTCTCGCGATCGGCGATGTATTTGTTCAGAACTTTTCCGATAAGGCTCACGGCAATTCGCGAGACAAAAAAGAGAAAGATCCCGGCGAGGATCATGCCGGGAATACTTAATTTCCCCGGCGCCGTAAATAAAAAGGCTTTAATTTCAGCCATAACATCTCCCATCTGTTTATTCTCTATGTTTTAATTCCTGAATCTTATTCTTCCCGAAAGAAAAATGGGGCTTCAGACGATAAAAGGCCACGTGTTTGTGTTCGTAGGCGGCAAGGTAGCCGTCTTTTAAGAGGAGCTTTTCCTGATTGTCATCGAAGCGAATGTGCACAGGGGCCGAAGACATGGGCCGCGAGAGAATCTCCCGATTGCCGTAGGCGAAAAGCCCTTCATTCATTACCGCCAGTCGGTCCACATTGGCTTCCATCAGGTAGTGTTTCTTTTCCCTAAGCTTGCCGTCGTAGACGCTGAGCAAACCGCTGTGAAGGGAATAGAGACGGCTCTTGTACATGGTGACGTCGGATAAAATCGGCGTCTTTTGTGTAATCAGCTCCTTGTCCAAGCCGTACAAATGCTTTTCCGTCACCACCACAGGGTACTTCCCCATGACCATGCGCATGGCCACTTCCATGGGAAATTCCGTCGAGGCCATGGCGCCGCGATCGCCCTTTCCCTCTTCGCGATACACCGTGGTCTTATAGCCGTTGGCCGCGTTGGAAAGCTCCGTCACCACAAAGGACTTAGATGAATCGAAGCGGTAGTCCAAAATGTAATTCTTCGTCTGAAAAACTTCCGTGAGCCCCCCGCCGTCGGTGGCGACGAAAAGTTTCTCCCCGTCGTCGTAGCGGCAATGGAAAATCCGCGTGCCTTCTTGCACCCGGGCATTAAACAAGGTGCCGTCGATGCGGTAGGATTGCTTTTCCTTTCCGTCTTCGCCGAATACCGCCACTTTGTCCACGTCTTCGTCGTAGAGCATGGCGTCGGATTCGCCGAAAAAGGCCTTTTGCCCTTCGCCTAAGCGGTCCACCGTCTTTTTCCTGCCCTGTCTGTCGTAAAAGGCCAGGCGATCGCCGTCGAAGGTGGCCAGCACGCCGCCTTTTAAAATGCTCATATTTAAAATTTCCTGATCGGTCTTTACCTGAAACAAGGCGTCGGCTTTGCAGGGAAGCAGGCTCTTTCCTTTGATTCCCAAGCTCGCCGCGATTATAATAAAAAGAAAGAGGCCAATCCTCTTTTTAAATTTGCTCATAAAATCCTCCAGCACCATTATAACCAATGGAAAGAAAGATGGAAAGGCGGATAAACTGTGTTACTCAGAGATTCTAAAGGGATACGCTTTGCTGTATCGAAAAAGCCCTACGATTTTCGCGCCGCATTAGGCGAAGATCACTTCAAAAAAGACACCGCCCGTTTTCTTCACGACCTCGGCGTCGAAGCAATGGACGTGTATTATATGAACCAAACCCACTCCGATCACGTGGCCCTCATCGACGGTGCCCGCCGCGGCGACGATTACTTCGGCTACCGCATTGTAGCTGATACCGACGCCATGATTACAAATCAAAAGCACCTGGCTCTCGTTACACGCATTTCCGACTGCACGCCGGTGCTCCTTTACGACCCGGCGAAGGCCGCCATGGCCTCCATTCACGCGGGCTGGCGCTCCACGGTACAGAAATTGCCGGCGAAGGCCCTCTCTGCCATGATGGAGCATTACGGCACGGACCCGAAGGATGTCTTGGTCTTTATCGGGCCCTGCATCGGTCCCGAAAGCTTTCAGGTGGGCAAGGAAGTAAGCGCCCTTTGGCGAGCGGCATTTGCTTTTGCAAGTGATGTCATCTCTCCTGACGATGCAACCCACGACTTTATCGACATGAAACAAACCAACGCCCGCATGCTTCGTGAAGTCGGCGTCTTGGCAGAAAACATCGACATCGATCCCGCCGATACCCTCACCGATTCCCGCTACCATTCGTTTCGCCGGGACGCGCCGGATTTCGGGAGCAATGCTTTATTTTCGATTCTTCTTTAAAAAGGGCTTGACATTTTTCTTACATCCCCGTATACTAATCAAGAACTCAATTGCGGGGGTGTAGCTCACTTGGGAGAGCGCTTGAATGGCATTCAAGAGGTAAGGAGTTCGATTCTCCTCATCTCCACCACAGTCGCCTACAGGGCGACTTTTTTTATGCCCTTTTAACGAAACTTTGACATATGAAAGGGCCCTTTCGCAAACTGCGCTCGGTCATCTGTTATAATATTTTAAGAAAGGATGTGACTTATGGGGGATTCAATTGTTATTTTCGACTCCGGCCTCGGCGGCGTCACGGCGCTTTTAGAAGCGATTCGCGCCATGCCCTCGGAGCACTTTATTTATTACGGGGACACGGCCCACGTGCCCTACGGCCCGAAGGATGCCGAAGAAATTCGCGGCTATTTGGATCACATGATGGAGGCCACACGCCCCTATTCGCCGAAAGCCGTACTCCTCGCCTGCAACACGGCCACGGTCACATCCGCCGATTACCTGAGGGAGAAATACACCCTGCCCATTGTAGGCATGGAGCCCGCCGTTAAGCCCGCCATCGAACACGATGTGGACCTAAAGCGGATCCTGGTGCTTTCCACGGAGGGCACGGGAAAGAGCGCCCGCCTGCGCCGCCTCGTCGAAAAATTCGACGACGACCGCCTGGTAGACATTCTGCCTCTGCCGAATTTGGTGGATTTCGCCGAGCGGCTGGAGTTTAACACCGACGCCGTGCGCTACGACATGGAAACCATTCTCGCCTCCTATCCATTGGAAGAATACGGCGCCTTGGTCTTGGGCTGCACCCATTTTATTTGGTATCGGGATCTTTTCCGCGAACTGCTACCCGCCCACATGGAAATTTTAGACGGCAACGGCGCCACGGTGCGCCAGCTCATGCGAAAACTGGGCGGAAACATTAAAAAGGAAGGAGAGGGGAAATTGCAAATGGCTTTTACAGGCAAACTAACAGAGGACACGGCGGCATTTTTGCGCCGCACGGTGCCCATGAAAATCGAATTTATTTCCCCGGGCACAGACAATGACTGATCGCGTCTTTGAATCCAATCGGGATCTGGTTTTAATTCCCGCCTACGAGCCCGACGAAAGCCTTCTTTCATTTGCAAAGGCCCTTCTCGCCAAAAAGCTTCAGGTGCTCGTCGTTGACGACGGAAGCGGCGAGGCCTTTAAACCTCTCTTCGATCAACTACCCGACGAGGTCACGCTTCTATCTTACGAAACCAATCGAGGCAAGGGCTACGCCATGAAGTATGCCATGGAAAAGATCGCCTCTTCCATGCCCGATGTGGAATTTATCGTTACCGCCGATGCCGACGGCCAGCACAGCCCCGAAGATACCCTGCGCATTCTCAAGGCGGTACACGAAAATCCGAACGCCCTCGTATTGGGCGTGCGGGATTTTCCCGAGAACACGCCCCTACGCTCCCGCGTCGGCAATCGCCTCACGGCGAAATTTTTCGGCTACCTTTCCGGCATCAAGGATTTGGACGACACCCAAACGGGCCTTCGAGCCTTCAGCACCGAGCATTTGGATCTGCTCCTTGCCACGAAGGGCGAGCGCTACGAATACGAAATGCGCCAGCTCATGGACTGGGCGAAAAGCCCCTATCCCCTGGTGCAGGTGCCCATCGAAACCATTTACAGGGACAAGGAAAACTCCACATCCCACTACGATGCCGTGAAAGATTCGGCGCGGATCTTTCGCAGCCTCTTGGATAACGGAGAAGCCGTGCTCTTTACAATTAGCGGCATCATTAGCTTCACCCTGGACTTTCTGCTTTTTAATTTATTTTATTACCTTGCCCGCCCTTTCAATATCCCCTATGCTCTGACCATTCCCAATGTGGCGGCTCGGCTCATCAGCGCCAATTTAAATTTCTACTTAAACCGCAATTACGTCTTTGAATCCAACGATCCCTTAATCGAAGATTTCTTGCAGTACGCCGCCCTCGTCGCCCTCCTTCTTGCGGCAAACAGCCTGCTCTTAAGTTTCTACGGCCATGTCTTAGGCCTTCAAGCCACGGCAGCGAAACTCTGCGTGGAAATTACCGTATTCGTCATCAGTTATCTTGTCCAACATTTTTATATCTTCGCCAAGAAAAAATAAAGCACGTCGCCGGCCTTTCGCGTGAAATATGTCTCACCATTCACGAAACGCTATTGCGCGACGTGCTTTCTGTGTTATAATGTGAAAATTACTTTTGGAGGTAATTTATGCACATTAAAGAATTTTTTTCACCCAATCACACACGACTCTCATTTGAAATCTTTCCCCCGAATCAACGAATGTCTTTGAAGGCCGTTATGGCCTCAGCTGCGCGCATGGCGGCCTACGAGCCCGACTTTATGTCCGTCACCTTTAAGGCCGACGGCAGCGGCGGCGATCAAACCATTCAAATTTCAAATGCCGTCAGTGAAGTGATGGGAATTCCCTCCATCGCACACCTGACCTGCTCGGGCATTCCGAAAACGGAGCTTCCCGCCATTTACGACGAACTCACGGCAAACAAAGTAAAGAACATTCTCGTCTTAGGCGGCGACTCCGCCCGGGAGCTGGGCGAGGACGCTTACTTGCCCTATGCCAAAGACATGGTGGAATACTTCCGCGAACGCGGCGATTTTACCATCGGCGCCGCCTGCTTCCCCGAGGGCAACGACCCCGCCCTTTCCATGGACGAAGAACTGCGTCAGTTAAAGGAAAAGGTGGACATGGGCGTGGACTTTTTAACCACGCAAATGTTCTTCGACAACGAGGTCTTTTACCGCTTTTTGGAAAAGGCCCACGCCATAGGCATCGACGTGCCTATTTTAGCCGGCATTATGCCCATTACAAGCGCCGGGCAAGTGCGCCGCATCAAGGATTTAAGCGATGCCGCCCTGCCCGATCCCCTCTTGCGCATGGTGGATCGCTTTAAAGACAATCCCGACGCCATGTTCGATGCGGGGCTAACCTATTCCGAAAGTCAAATGGCGGATCTCGTGGCTGCAGGCGTCAGCGGTATTCACGTCTACACCATGAATAAGCCGGCCATTCCGGAGCGGATCGTCCGCGATTTAGGCCGCCTTTTCCATGCTTGATCTGGCGTCCATTCACGACGTGCCCGCCCTCGATCTCGAGGATTTACGGCGCAGAGAAATATACCGCTACCTGCGCCTGGAGGGAAATTCCCCCGACGATGCCACCTCCGCCGATGTGGAGCGGAATTTGTTGCGCCTCAAAGACACGGTGGATGTACGCGCCGTGGCTTCCCTTCGTCCCATAACGAAACAAGACGGCGCCATCGTCTTCGGCGACTTTTCTACTGAAAGTGAAATGCTTCAAAAGAATATGAAGACCAGCGAATACGCCCTTCTCTTCGCCATGACCTTGGGCCCCGCCGTGGACCGGCTGATCAGCCGCCTGCTTATTACATCGAAGGCCGACGCTTTTATTACCGACGCCTGCTGCTGCGAGTACTTAGAAAGTTACGCCAATCACTACTGCGCCCAAGTGCGGGACGAAGCGGCGCAACAGGGCTTTTTTGGCCATCCCCGCTTCTCCCCCGGCTTCGCCGATTTCGGTTTGGAATTTCAGTGGCCCTTGATTCGCAGTTTGCAGGCGGATAAAAAAATGCATATCGCCCTGACAGAAGGCAATATGCTCGTCCCGACAAAAACTATTACCGCCCTTATGGGTTTGGATCGGAGGAATCTATGACATCCCTATTGGATTCATTAAAAAAGGGCCGCCTCTACTACGACGGCGCCTGCGGCACCTACTTACAGGCACAGGGCTTGGAGGCCGGGGCCCTGCCGGAGATTTTAAACATCGACGCACCCGAAGTCATCGTTGATATGCACCGAGCCTATTTAAAAAGCGGCGCGGACATTATCCTCACCAATACCTTCGGCGCCAACCGCTTTAAGTTTTCGGATGACCACGTGTCCGTCGAAACGGTGGTGGCTGCCGCCGTGGCCAACGGAAAAGCCGCCGTGAATCTGGAAGGCCACGGCTACGTGTCTCTGGACATCGGACCCTTGGGAAAAATTCTGGCGCCTTTGGGGGATGTGCCCTTTGAAGACGCCTACGATTGTTTTAAGGAAATCGTCTTGGCCGGTGCCGCGGCCGGGGCGGATTTAATTACCATCGAGACCATGTCCGATACCTACGAGATTAAAGCGGCCCTACTCGCCGCCAAAGAAAATTCGGATCTTCCCGTCTTCGTCACCGCCGCCTTTCAGGAAGACGGACGCCTCTTAACGGGCTGCGACATGGACGCCTTTGTGGAAATGACCACAGCCTTAGGTGCCGATGCCATCGGCATGAACTGCTCCTTCGGCCCGGTGCAAACCCTGCCCCTTATGGAAAAAATGACGTCCCTCGCCACCATCCCCGTCATCGTGAGCCCCAATGCCGGTCTGCCGAGCATAAAAGACGGAAAAACCACCTACGACATCGACGCCGAGGCCTTTTCCGATTACATGATTCAGTTTGCGGAGATGGGCGTGGGCGTACTCGGCGGCTGCTGCGGCACCCTTCCCGCCTACATCGAAAAAACCGTGGAGAAAACCCGCGCCATTGAGGTCACCCCGCCGAAGGGGCGCCCCCGATCTGCCGTAAGCTCCTACACCCATGTCGTGGACTTCGACGAAAAGCCGGTGATGATCGGCGAGCGGCTCAATCCCACGGGAAAAAAATACCTTCAGCAGGCCCTGAAGGATCGCCACACCTCGGCGGTGCTGGCCATCGCCTTGGAAGAGGAAGAAGACGGCGCCCACGTCTTGGACGTCAATGTGGGCGTGCCCGGCCTTGACGAAGTGGCGGTGCTGCCGGAAATTATCCGCGCCCTGCAAGGGGTGTGCGATCTGCCACTGGCCATCGACACCAGCAACCCCGATGCCATGGAAGCTGCCGCCCGCATCTACAACGGCCGGCCCTTACTTAATTCCGTGAGCGGCAAAAAATCCACCATGGACGCCGTCTTTCCCGTGGCGAAAAAATACGGCGGACTTTGCGTGGCCCTTCTCTTAGACGACGAGGGCATACCGAAAACGGTGGAAAAGCGCATGGCCATCGTGGATGCCATCCTCGAAGAAGGCGCCCTCTACGGCCTGGGGCCCGAAGCGTTTCTTTTCGACCCCTTGGCCATGACCATCTCCAGCCAAAAAGACGGCGCCGTCGTGGTTCTCGAAACCTTGCGCCGTTTGAAAGCCCGCGGCCTTCACTCCACCTTGGGCGTGTCCAATATTTCCTTCGGCCTGCCCAATCGGGAGCTCATTAACAGCAATTTCTACGCCATGTGCCTTTCCGCCGGGCTCAGTGCAGGGATCGTGAATCCCTCCTCGGCCCTTATGCAAAAGGCCTACAAATCCTCCATGGCCCTTTTAGGCTGCGATCCGGATTTCAGCGATTTCATCGCCGCCTTTACGGAAGAAGAAAAAACCGCGGCTCACGCCGGCGACCGGGATCTTTCCTACGCCATCGAAAAGGGCCTGAGCAAAGATGCCAAGGACATGACCGTGGCCCTTCTTTCCGATCACAGCCCCATCGACATTATTAACGGCTACTTGGTTCCCTCTCTGGACAAAGTGGGCCGAGGCTTTGAGGAAAAGACCCTCTTCCTGCCCCAGCTCCTTCGCGCCGCCGATGCCGCCGCCGCGGCCTTTACGGTGATCCGCGCCAAAATGGACGAAGAAGGCAATGTGGCCGAAAACAAAGGCCGCATTCTCGTGGCCACGGTGAAAGGCGACATTCACGACATCGGAAAAAACATCGTGAAGGCCCTTTTGGAAAACTACGGCTTCGATATCTTGGACTTGGGAAAAGATGTCTCGCCGGAAAAAATCGTGGCGGCGGTGAAAGAAGAGCACATTCCCCTCGTGGGCCTCTCCGCTCTCATGACCACCACGGTGCCCTTTATGGAAGAGACCATCGACCTTCTGAAAAAACAAGCCCCCGACACAAAGGTTATGGTCGGCGGCGCCGTCTTAACGGAAGACTATGCCCAAGAAATCGGTGCCCACGTTTATTGCAAAGACGCCATGGCTTCCGTGCGCTTTGCGGAAACATTTTTTGAAGACAAGTAAATTACAACATAGAAAAAGCGAGCCTGTGCTCGCTTCGAAGCGATGGGTAAGGAAAGGAGAATCACATGATTCACCTTTCCTTTTTTATGGCCTCAAATCTACTTAAACGCTAAATCGTCAACGATTAAAAACTGTCGGCTGATTCCGCGCCATAAAAAAAAGATAAATTCGACTAAAGACGGTATTTGTCTGCAATCGGGAATAAGTGAAGCTCGCCTTATTTTAATAAGAAGCCCCTGAAAAAATTGTCAGAACTATGAACCCCGGCACGAATATACTAGTGAAAGGAGGAAATATGGAGACTAAAGAATTGATAAAAAGGCTGAAGAACAGAGATGAAGACGCGTTGTACGTCGTCATCGAATTATATGGGAAAGTGTTAAAAGGCGTTATTTCAAAAACACTTTGGAAATACCCGAGCCTTTGGGACGAGGCGATGAATGATTCTCTTCTAAGTATCTGGCAAAATATCGACTATTTTGATTCGTCGAGATCGTCTTTTAAAAATTGGTGTGCTGCGGTTTCAAAATACAAAGCCATCGATTTGCTCCGAAGAGAAAGCAAATTTGAAGCTATTCTTCTCGACGAAAATTCCGCGTCAAAAGATTCCGACGTCCATTCCAATTTAGAAATACAAGAGATTCTATCCGCCTTAAACGATGAGGATAAAAAACTCTTTGAAAATATTTTTATTCGCGGGCTTTCCTATGGCGAGGCGGCATCGGAGCAACATATTTCCACGGAAAATGCCTATCAAAAGGTTAGCAGGGCGAGGAAGCTTTTAAGAAGATGGAGAGGTGAAAATGTATGAAAGATAATCTCTACGATCGATTGAACGATATGAAAATAGAATACGAAGAGGTTCCTCTCAAAGATTTTGAAAGAGAAAATCTCAAAAAGGTGGTGAAGAAATTGAAACGCAACAACAAGAGGCAACTTTTCGTCAGAAAAACAGGAGCGATCGCGGCCATATTGCTATTGGCCTTTGGCGTTACGAACTATGCATCCGACGGCTATGTTTTGGCAAAGACGAGAGAGATCACGGACAACATCACACTGAGTTTGTCGAGTGCAATGGGTCTTTCAGCCGATGTAGACAAGTATAGCGTCAAATTACATGAACCCTTCGAAATCGACGGCAAAAAATATGTTTTGGATACCATCACGACAGAGGACAATAATCTCTACGCCGTGCTTTTGAGCTTCAATGGTCCAGGTGAAAAGCTGTCGGAGGGTGCCAACTTAGCGGAGCTTAAAGTAAACGGAAAAAAAGTCAGCGTCCTCGGCTCAAGCGGCCAGGAAGGAAATTTGCCGGGCAAGCCCAATGTAACCGCCACATCTTTAATATATTCCTTGGAAAGTCCCCTACCGAAGGAAGGCACGGCACAGCTGGAGTTTATCTTTGACACGCTTTTAGGCAACAGCAAAAAAATTTCTATTACTACCCATGTGGATATGGCGAAGATGAAAATGGAGAAAAGGATCATCGCAAAAGATTTTGCCGTACCGAATTCAAATGGGATTATGATTAAAGAATTCACCATGAGCCCGGCTTCACAAAAAATGATACTCACCTATCCGCCATCGGCGAAGGACACTATTTTTTCAGTGAAGGCGAGAGATTCCAAAGGTCGCTTGGTTTATTTTGAAACGATCGAAGCAGATGAAAACACGTCGACCCTCTACTTCTCACCGGTTACCAGCGAAGTCACTGCCGATGAATTGTTAAACGACATCACATCATTGAACTGTCAATTATACAAAGCGGAACTTTCAAACCGTAGCGGGAAAGAATCCGATGGGGAACGGGCGATAGGCGACGAATTTACCTTTAATTTGTCTCCAAGCAAATGAATCCTGCCTTTTCGTAAAATGAACGTTTTTGATCGTATAAAAATAAATCACATTAACGATCATGAGCCTTTTAATCGCAAAAAATGCCGAAGCCCCTTTGGACTTCGGCATTTTTCATACAGGAACGCACATAAGAAGATAAACACCTAATGGTGTTGATCGCTTGTCTTGCGTCCAAAGCGAGCCTAGTGTGCTCGCTTTTTGCTTGTTTATTTTTCTAAAAATTTCTCCGGATGGTTGCTGAGGATGGCATCTTCGATTTCGACGATGCGGTATTCCACCACATCGGCCAGTGTCAGCGGGTCGTTTTCGAATTCCGACAACACTTCATCTAAGTGATTGCCTCTAACCAAGCCGAGAAAGCCGTGGGCCTTATCGCCGAACATGAGGAAATCCCCTCGATCCATGCCCGCTTGTAAAAAGTCATGGAATTCTTCCTTCAGCGCCTTGTTTTCGTCATCGTAAAGTGAAAAGTTAAAGGTCTTGAACTTGCCTTCGACGAGATAATACTTCATAATGCCTCCTTAATGACCGTGATTTTTCCGTCTTCAAAGCCGATGCTGTCTTCTCTTTCTGAAATGGCCGCCATAACCTCTTCAGTGATTCGCTCTCCGTAGGTGACGATGGGAATGCCCGGCGGATAGGGCGTGATGTTTTGTGCCGCCACTCGGCCTTCGGATTCGCCGATGGCCACAGATTCCGTCTCCATAAAGAAAGCCGCCCGCGGCGGAAAAACCGCTTCCGTTTTCGGATATATACCCTTCTCGACGCCTGTCCTCTCTTCTTTCTTCGGCAAGGATGCGATGGCACGAATCAATCGATCCACATCCTCGTCTGTGTGATAGGGCGACAAAATGGCCAGGGCATAATAGTCGTCGCCCATT
The DNA here is from genome assembly GCF_037892835.1 of Peptoniphilus sp. HCN-40583. NCBI lineage: Bacteria > Bacillati > Bacillota > Tissierellia > Tissierellales > Peptoniphilaceae > Peptoniphilus > Peptoniphilus sp. HCN-40583. The sequence goes on along the minus strand of NZ_JBBKBU010000006.1, from coordinate 19,159 downwards.
TCAAGATAAATGTCCTTCTCCGCCAAAAGAGATACCACGTCGTCGCCGCGGTAGCCGGGCAGGTGGAAGAGAAATTTCATGGGATCCGTGCAGGCCACAAAGGGCCCCCGCGCCTTGACGACAGTGATTTGCGGCAGGCGGCTTTCGATCCGCGCACGATGGCAGAGAAGCTTCTGCCAATCCATGTCCTTCCCCGCCGCCACGGCGTATTCCGAGGAAAGCATGAGCAAATAGGACGGCGAGGTGGAAAGAAAAAGGCCCATGCCCTTTAAAAGCGTCTCCTCCTCCACATGGCTATTTATGTGCAAAAGCGCCGCTCCGGTAAGGGCCGCCATGGTCTTGTGCAACGACTGCACCGTGTAGTCGGCATGGCGAACGGCGCTCTTCTCCGCAAGGGGCGTAAAGGCCCAGTGAGCGCCGTGGGCCTCATCCACGATGAGGATTTTGTTTCGGGCGTGGACGATGTCTGCGATTTCTTTTATCATAAGTCCCCCGCCGAAATAATCGGGACTCGTCAAAAATACGGCGGAAATCGACGGATCCGCGTCCAAGGCCCTAGCCACGTCCTCGGGATCCACGCCGGAAAAAAGCCCCGTGGCCTCATCCACCGGTGCCGGCAAATAAGACAGACGGAGATCCAGCGCCACCGCCCCGTGAAAGAGGGACTGGTGGGAATTGCGCTGAATCAAAATCGTCTCCCCGGGCTTCGCGGCAAGGTAAAGGGCCAGCTTGATCCCTGTGGTGGATCCCGCCGGGACGATGACGCTTTTTTTCACGCCGTAAGCCGCGGCGATTTCAGCTTGGGCCTCGGCAATGGCCTCCGTGGGATTTAAAAGATTGTCCGCCCCGGTGACCTCTGTCCAGTCGTCCTTGAAGTCGAAATCGAAAGCCACGCGGCCCCTATGCCCGGGCATGGCGAAATTCACCCCGCCGCGAAGGCCTTTTACGGCTTGATATAACGGCCTTTTCATTAATAACCGTAGCGTTGCAGCCGCGCGTTTTTCTGCTCTTCCGTCATGCTGTCGTAGACCGCCCGAAGCTTTCTGAGCATCTCTTCTTTTTCAGAGAAGCGGCCGATGACCGGCGCCGTGTTGTAGGCGTGGACGCCGAAAAACAGTGCCCGTGGGTTGAGATCCAAGTGCTCCAGAAGGTGGATTTCCTCGAGAAGAATGTCCCCTTCCGTCAAGGGCACGAATTCCCCTCGCGCCACTTCTGCCGCAAGCTCCGTGCCCGCGTGCACCGAGGTGGTCAGGGGCGAGACGCTCAAGGGCTGATGCTTGTTTAAAAGTGCCGCCGTTTCCTCGGCATGGGCAAAGCTGTCTTCTTTCCCGGCAATGCCGGACATCACCATGCAGATCCAGTCGATGCCGGCTTCTTCAAGCTTGGCCAGCTCGCGGTACTCGTCTTCTTGGGTGCAGCCTTTTTTAATGCGCTTTAAGGTGGGATCGTGGGCGGTTTCGATGCCGATGTACAATTGATTGTAGCCGGCCTTTCTCAGCCGCTTCAAATCCTCCACACTTTTATTTTTTATATCGAAAATCGACGCATAGCAGGTAATGGTCTCGATATTGGGCAGGTACTCGTAAATCCAATCGGCGATTTCTAAAAGATAGGCCGTATCTAAAATAAAGGGGTCGCCGTTTAAAAGAAAGATGCGATCCAGCCGATCGGCATAGGGCGAAAGCTCTTGGAGATCTGCGATGACCTGTTCCTTCGGCGCCTTTCTGAAACTTACGTCCTTATACATGGCACAGTAGGTGCATTCATTGTGGGAACAACCCACCGTCACTTCCAAAAGCGGGCTGTAGGCCTCTCTCGGCGGGCGAAATGTTTGTCCTGTGTAGTGCATAAAATCTTCCTTTCTGTTTCTGAACTTGACTGTTGTCTACTTAACTATACCATGAAAGGCCGTGGAAAGCATGAAAACAAGGAAAAAGCGACCGGATGCCGATCGCTTCTCTATTTCATGGCGTAAAATTATTTCTTTGCCATAAGGGCGTAGGGCACGGCGACGAAGAAAATTCCGCCGATCATATTGCCCAAGGTTGCCGTTAAAATATTGTAAAAATAGCTTCCCATGGTCATGGCCGTCCCCGGCGCCATAAAATCCAGGGATAAAAGCACCATATTGGCAACGGAGTGTTCGAAGCCCGCCGTAAAAAAGATGACGATGATCCAGAAGATCATGATGAGTTTCCCCGTCTCCGAGGTCATTTTTATGGAGCACCACACGGCGAGGCAGACCAGCATATTACATAATATGGCCCGCAAAAGCAACGCGCCGAAGGGAATGCTCACCTTCGCCGCCGCCACCGGTGCCACGGCGGCACAAAAGGCCTCGGTCATAAGGCCCGTGTGGGCAAAGATCCAGGCGAGGAGAATGCTCCCGAGCCAATTGCCCACGTAACAGATCACCCAAAGTTTCAACACATCTTTGGCCGAGACCGTTTTTTCCATAAAGCCCGTGGCCATGACCATGTTGTTACCCGTAAAAAGCTCCGCCCCCGCCATAATGACCAAGCTTAAGGCACAGGCGAAGGACATGCCCATGAAAAGTTTCATAAGAGGCATGGAGCCCATGGCGCCGATGGTAAAGGAAAGCAAAATACCGAAACCGATAAACATCCCCGCCATGAGAGACGAGGCGAAATAACCTGTGGGGTTTTCATTTAAAAAACGAACCTTGTCCGCCGCCGCCTGAGCGACGCTTTCTACTTCTTTTCGAAACATAAAACACCTCCCGCAAATACATCCTATCGCCGCGTTTTTGCAGATACGCGGTTAAGAAAAAAGAGCGCACCGGGCGCCCTTTTCTCGCCTCTTCGGCGAAGCAACTTTATTTAAGATGCAGGCGTCGGGGAGGAATCCTCTCCTTCACCTAATGCCTGTCGCTTGTTTTCCTGACGCGCTTCTTCCGCTTGTTTGATGCGATTGTAGGCGTGCATAATCAAGGCTACGGTAACGACACCGTAGGAGATGAAGGTACGGAAGTACTCACCCATCATGGCATCGCCGGTTAAGATACGTCCGGCTTGAGGCAGAATAATAAACATTAAGTGGAACAACATGGTTCCGATGACGGCATTGGGAATGGTGGCCCGCATAACGCTGGCGCCGCCGACGAGAATCGACGCTGCCGCATAAAGGGCCGCTTGGTCTTGCCCGGCGTAAGTGGCCAGGGTACCGATGTTTTGCAAATAGATAATTTGCCCGTAGCAAGCGAGCACGGTGGAGATCACGATGGATTGTACCCGCACTTTGTCGGAGTAGATCCCGGCGTTTCCGGAAATCACTTGATCCATCCCGACGGCCTTCATGTCGTGGCCCAGCTTGGTCTTTTTAAACCATACGATAAAGGCGCAGAGCAAGGCGATGATTAAAATGGTAACCACGGGAATGTCGATGTTTACCCTTTGGGTAGCCGACACGGGGAAATTAATGTTGTAAAGCAAGATGTTGTCGATGGCGTGACCCGAGGTAAGGGTGATGGAATTTTTGATCCCGTAGCCTTTCGACAAAATCATGGCCTGATTGTGCATGGGCACCAAAGACCCGCACAGATAGAGCAAAAAGAGCATGTACACGCCCAGCATAAAGAAGGCGAGCATCATGGAGGTAATCATTTCTCGTCCTCTGGCACGATTTAATACGTGGCCGGAGAATTTACCCAGCAAAATGGCGATGGGCGTACCGATTAACACGGCGACTAAAATGCCCGCCGGCCCTGTAATGCCCCAGTCTTGGGCAAAGATCAGACCGATTTGGCCGCTCATGGCGCCCAAGGGGATACCGAAGTTAATGCCCATGCCGGCGACAATGGGGATAATCAAAGAAAGGACGAGGAAGGTGTTGCGCACCATGCGCTTTCCGATTTCCGAAGTGACATAGCTTAAAGGCGGCCTGGCGATCCATAAGCCGATGGCGATGATGATAATAAACAGAATCGGCACCGCGTATCGCGACAGCTTTGATGTAAAGGACTTATTCATTATTGTTCCTCCTGGTCAATGCGTAGACGATCATACCGTTGGTGACGATCAATCTGAGTACTTCCGACACGTCGATATTAATGGCCCCGTTAATGACCGTCGGCGTCAAGGTAATAATCCCTTGGAACAGGAAGGTCCCGATGATGACATTGGGAATATTTGCCTTGTTAATACTGGCGCCGCCGATTAAAAGGGCCGCCACGGTTTGGAAGGTAAAGGACAAGGGCGATTGATAAAGCTGAATAAATCCGTAGGATTGTTGATAGACGATAATGCCCACGGCGGCGATGACGGTGGAAAGAATAACCGAGAACAGACGCATACGGTTAATGTTGATGCCGCCGGCTCTGGCGTATTCGGGATTGGATCCTACGGCGGTCATTGCCGTACCGGTTTTCGTGCGGAAGAAGGCCCACACGGCCAGGGCCAAGACGGCGAAGATCAAATACATCCCTACGGGAATGCGCACGCCGAAAATGTGGAAGCTAAGGAAGTCCGTCAAGACGCCGGTGGAGCTTCTGGTGCCTGCGGCATCGACGGTGTTGTGCATCCAGTAGGCGGCGACGGGAATTTGTTGGGAAAGGCCTTTACCGGCGTAGCTCAATACGGAGACCGGATTTTTGTAGGGCAGGATCAAATAGATCATGCACATAAAGGCCGTAAAGGAATAGCCCACATAGGTGGCGATCAACATTTCGTCGCCTTTGATTTTATTGAGTAAGACGCCATAGCCCCAGCCGAAGACGACGGCAACCAAGGCACCTAAAAGCATCCCCAAGAAGATGCCGGCGAATCCGGTCAGGCCGAATTCAATGCTGGTAACGCCACCTAAAATACCGGCGACGATGCCGATGGGCAAACCGAAGTTCAGCCCGCAGCCCGATTGCACCATGGGAATCAAGCTCAGTACCAAAATAGAAAACATGCCGAACCGGGCCAAGACGTTTTGAATGGAATCCGCCAAAGACACGCCGGCGGCCGGTGCCGCGGCAAACAGGGCCAATAGGAATAGACCGATGATCAGTCGAGGCAGCCCGATTCGTTGAATCCATGTTTTATTCACGTGTATCCACCTCTACTTTCTCACCACTCATTAACAAGCCGAATTGGCCGGGATCTGCCGTGGCAGGCAAGATGCCCGCAATGCGCCCTTCGCAAATGACGGCGATACGGTCGCAAATGCTGCGCAATTCTTCTAATTCTGAAGAAATCATGACGATGGTCGTCTCTTCTTCTCGATTAATCTTTTCAAGGGCGTTTAACACCAATTCCTTGGCGCCGATATCGATGCCCCGCGTCGGTTCCGATACAAACAAAAGCTCCGGATCCATGCACAAAGCCTTTGCCAAGCAGACTTTTTGTTGATTGCCCCCGGAGAGATTCCCCGCCTTTTGGTGGCCACCTGTGGTTTTAATGGCCAGGGACTGAATGTATTCGTCGGAAACCCGTTTCATTTCCGCTTCATCTCTAAACCGCATACCCAAAACCCGTTTGATGAACTTGTTTTGAACCTGCATGGCGTTAAAGGAGATGTTCCAGTAAATGGGCTCGTCTAATAAAAGGCCCACGCCTCGTCGGTCTTCGGAGACAAAGGCGATCTTGCTTTTTAAAATTTTATTGGTGTGTCCGAGGGCCAGGGGCTTTCCGTGAAATTCCACGGAGCCGGATACGGGATAGGTGCCCAAGATGCCGTTGGCGATGCCGAGTTTGCCTTGGCCGGCGAGACCGGCGATGCCAAGAATCTCCCCTTCCCGCACGTCGAGATTCACGTCGTAAACCTGTTCGCCGGGCATATCCACAGCCAAATTTCGTATGCTCAGGGCCACTTCTTCGGACACTTTCCGATTGGGGTCTTTTCCTTCGGGGCGAATGCCGTTTTCACGGCCCACCATCCACGCAGCGATTTGGTCGATGCTCAAGCCTTCGTTCTTTCGGCTTTCCACGATTTCTCCGTCGCGAAGCACGACGATGGAATCGCAAATGCTCAGAATTTCACGCAAACGGTGGGTAATGAAGATAATGGCGATGCCCATGTCCGACAACCGTTGAAGGGCCTTCATCAGTTGATCGGCTTCCGATTCGGTTAAGACGGCGGTGGGCTCGTCCATAATAATGAGCTTCACGTCTTCGCGGGTAATTTCCCGCGCGATTTCGATAAACTGTTTATGTCCTACAGGCATTTCGGAGACCATCCCTTTCGGGTCGATGCTCACGCCTAAGGTATCGAGGGATTCGCCGGAGAGGGCGATGTTTGCCTCCGTGTCAATGGTGGCATACTTTTTTCCGAAGATGGAGGAGATCACCGATTGCTTGGTGCGCTCCATATTAAACGTAATATTTTCGGCGGCGGTGAACCCGGGAATTAAGTTAAATTCCTGGTGTACCATGCCGATGCCCGCATCCAAGGCGTCGATAGGTGATTTAAAATCAATGGGTTCGCCGTTCAGTAGGATTTCTCCGTCGAAGCCTCCGGTTTCCCGAATGACTTCCATTCCGAAGATGATATTCATTAAGGTCGATTTGCCTGCGCCGTTTTCGCCGACCAGCCCGAGGATTTCACCGGGCTTTAAGGAGAAGCTTACGTCTTTTAATACGACGTTTTCGCCAAAGCGCTTTTCGACATGTCGGACCTCCATCATGTTCTCAGCCAAAATTTACCTCCTAATGAGAAATAAACCAACGAAGATCGCTGGTTTATCTCCAATGCATATGATCGTGTGTTGAACGATTATTCACCTGTTTCGCCTTCAGCTTGTTCTTGCGAAGCTTTAATGGCATCCAAGTCGATATTCATGGTCATGTATTTTTCAGGTACTTCGACCTTATCCATGCCCAGGTAACCCTTGCCGTAGACATAGGTGTCTTGTGCAAGCAAGATGTGGTTGTCTTTCTTTTCGCCGCTTGCGCGATCCACGTAGTTAACAGCCATCCACTTGGCACCTTCGGTGTAGTTGTCGATGCAGTCGATGATGTTGTCGATATTGGTCAGTTCCATTTTGCCGTGGAGTACTTGTTGTACTAAGTCAACGGCACCTAAGGTGAGGGAGTAACCTAAGGAGTATGCCCAGGTACCCATGCGACCGGAACCGCCGGCTGCGACAACGGCTTTTTCAACTTCTGCATTGATGGCTTTCCAGTCACCGGCCTTGTCTTGAATGTCCACGGAGAATGCTTTCGGATAACCCATAATCGGGGAAGGTAAGTCTTGTTCTACGAAGATGGCGCCGCCGGCTGCAACCCCTCTTAACAAGGGTTCCGTGTGGGCGTCATTGGTACAGAAGAACGCCGTGTCCTTACCGTATTTGTCGATCCAGGGTTGAATGTTTTCTGCAATGTATTGTTGTGCGCCGGGAACACCGATGTCGGTGGTGGGGTCAGGTGCGTTTAAGGAAATAAATTCAAGACCTAAGTCCTTGCAGGCTTCTTCCATAATGGCACGACGCAGAGCCAAAAGCTCGATGGACATGTGGCGGGGGAAGGTAATGTGAGCAAACTTCGTTGCGCCCATGTCTTTTGCTGCCTTGATGATGCGGTAGCCGCGGCTGACGTTGTCGGCATCTAATACTAAGTCCGAGCTGTTTTCAGCCATTACCGTATCTTCTTGTGCGGTTAAGTTGATTAAGATGATGTCCGGGCGTTTGGCGCGGATTTGTTGGAATGCGGCGGAGGTTCCGGGAACGGCTTGGTTCACGATAACAGCACGCATATCCGGGTCGTCTGCCATGGCGACAATTTTGGAAATGGTGGTTTCTTGTTCCGCTTCGAAACGGTCGGGGTAAGTGTCGTGGCGAATCATGCCGCCTTCGTCGGCGTTGCCGTATTTCTTAATGGCTTCTTGAGCCGCACGGAATTCGTCTTCCGCTTGAGATACGGTACCGGTTACCATACCGATGTGAATCGGGTCGCCGTCTTTTAAGGTTTCAAATTTTGCGCGCGTCGCTTCTTTCGGTGCCTCGCCGCCTTTGTTACCGGAATTTCCGGTATCGACTTTGGTACAGGCCGCCGTAAAGACTAACAGCATCATGGCTACGAGAGCCATGGACAGAATGCGTCTTCTTCTTAGTTTCATAGTCATCTCTCCTAAATCCCTAAGTCTTTTTTCTGCACTTAAGTTTTTCCTTAAGTTGCTAATATTCTAGTCTACTAAAGTCCGAAAGTCAAGGAATTATAAAAGTCTTTTCTAGTTTCCCTCTTGAAACAATTTATAATAAAAAATCTTCCCCGTCGCAAAAAGGACAGAGAAGATTTTTTCTCGTTTGTCTACATAATTTTGGTCTCTTCCAAACGCTCCATAAAGCGGTCGTTTAATTTTACAATGGGCTTTCTGAGAACGAGGCCGAGCACCAACGATCCGATCAAATAGATTTGAAGGATCAAAAGGGACCGGGTGTAGGTTGCGCCGTAAAAACCGGCGATGGTTTCTTTCATGGCATTCATGCTGTGTACGAAGGGCAGGAAGGGATACATGGTCCTGAAAAATTTCGGCGCCACGTCGATGGGAAAGGTCCCGCCGCTGCCCGCCACCTGAATCACCATGAGCACGACGCAGATAGCTTTTCCGATGTCGCCGAAGGAGACGGTCAGGGTGTAGATGACCATGGTAAATACCATGGACGCCACCCAGGTTGTAAAGAGAAAATGAGCCGGATGCAAACACTGAATATCCAAAAAGTACAGGTCGCCCAGGGCGATGAGCAGGCTTTGGATGGTGGCGATAATCAGAAACAGACTGAGCCTTCCCAAATACTGCTCGTGGGGCTTAAATTCGCCGTATTTTTCTTCGTAGGACGCCGGCGTCTTCACGTCGATCAACGCCACCTGGATGACCGCGCCGACCCACAGTGCCAAGGTCGTGTAGAAGGCCGCCATGGCCGATCCGTAGTTTTCCACGGCAAATATGTGGTGGATGCGCGTCTGCATGGGCTTGGCGAGAAATTGGCTCAACTGTTTCGTATCTTCCGATAAAAAGAGTTTTATCTTGTCCACGCCTTCGGAATTTTCCAATACCACGGTTTTGTCGTAGAGGTCGTCGACGGATTGTTTCGCCCCGTCGATTAAATCAATGGAACGATCCATATGATTTGATAGATCGGACAAATTTCCCTGAAGCCGGGCCGACAGGCGGGCCACTTCCTTCGCCGACTGACGGGCATCGGCCCAGAGTTTTTCTGTATCTTTGCCCACGCCGTCCAATTGATTTTGAACGGAATCCAAACGCGCAAACATGGTTTCGTTGATTTCCCGGCGAAGGGCATCTAAATTCTCTTGGTTTCTCTCTTTGCTGTCGAGAAATTCACGGCGCAGAGCGGCGATGTCTTCGTAGGCTTCGGCCTCCCCGTCGTCCACGGCCTTGAGGTCCTTGAGCATGGCCTCTTCGTAGCCTTTGCTTCGGCAAATTTTTTCCGCCGCCCGTTCCAAGCCCATAAGGGGAATGGGGAGCTCGTCATTGAGATCCGTGATTTTTCTCACCATCTCTTCTTTGTCTTTGATGTCCTGTTCCAAGGTGCTGATCACGGCCCGACGATTGGCCACAAAGCGGTCGCGCTTCGCTTCTCCGTCTTCGAAAAGATCGTCCACGTCGCCGCCTAATTTTTCCATGTAGGCGATGTTTTTATCCAAGGCCGTTTCCATGTTTCGGCGAAAGAGGTTTAATGTGGATTTTAATTCATTTAAATCCTTTCGATCTTCCTTCATACGCCCCATGTTTTCGTCCAGAGCGCTTTTGGACGTATCCATGAGATTGTCGCCGCTTTTCATGACCACTTTCGAGGCCTCGGCCAATTGTTTAAAGGAGCGCAGGGTGGCGGCCTGCACACTTAAGGCATCGCTGCTTTGGCCCAATTGTTGCTGCAGCTGATCCCACAGCCCGTCGACGCGGGCATTTTCCCCGTCTTCTTTGAACGTCAGGAGGGAATCGAAGACCGTGTCGTAGAGGGTTTTCGTGAAGGTTTCTTTCACCCAATCGGTTAGATTGCCCGCTTCTTTTCCCACAACTTTCGGGGCGATGGCATTTTTCTTTTCGTTGACGTAGTACTCCAGCTCCGGCGCTTCGCCTCCGGGAGACAGGAATGAAAACATCTTTTCACTGAAATCGGCGGGAATAATAATGGCGGCGTAATAGGTGCCGCTTTTCACGCCTTCCACGGCATCTTCCCGATCCGTAAAGATCCAATTCACCGTCTCTTCCACGGCGAGGTTCATTTTCAGCTTCTCGCCGATGTCAAAGGTTTTGGGAATCAAGGTGGGCTCGTAGCCCTTGTCTTCATTGACCACGGCCATGGGAATGTTCTCCGTATGTTTGTAAGGATCCCAGGAGGCGGCAATGTTAAACCAGGCGTAGAGGCAGGGAATCAAACTAATGCCCAAAAACACCACGAGGACGATGCTGTTGTTTTTAATTCTGGAAAAATCTTCCTTAATATGGTTCTTAATTTTATTCATGGGCGTCCCTCTCTTTCAATCGATCCAATACTTCCGATTCGGAAAGGGCCAACCACTCCGCTTCCACTTCGTAGCGGCGGCGGTAATATTCAAGCCAAATCAAATAGGTGGCAAAGGCGATGATGGAGGCGACCCAAATGACCAGGTAGCGAATCTTGGTGTCCATGCCCAGGAGCAGACAGAGGGAAATGCCGGGTACCAGGGCCAGAGCCACAAAGGCATAGTACTTCTTTTTTTCGTAGCCGGCAAAGAAGCGCGCGTGCTTATCCTTCACCTGCGCCAAGCCCCGAGTATCTTGGGATAAAATCATGGGGATCAAGTCGCCGCTCATAATGCTTTGTTTCTCCGGAAGATCGCCGTGGATCAGCTCGCTTTCCGCCAGTTTTAAATCGAAAATATGGTTGAGACCGCCGAAGATCCGAGGACCGACCAGGCCGATGAAAAGAGACAGGGGCAAATAGGCCAGCAAAATCAGCCAATATTTTCCCAAATGGAATCCATACACGCCGAGCATGGCCTCCCGCATGGCGTCGATGCCGTAGTGGAAGGGCAGCGCGGGATAGATGGAGCGGAAAAAGGGCGCCATCATTTCGATGGGGTAGGTGCCGGAGGCGCCGGGAATTTGCAGGATCAGCACGATAACGGCGATGGCCTTGCCGATGTTTCTGAAAGTGGCCGCCAAGGAATAGATCATGGACACATAGGCCAGGGAGGACAAGAGGGCCGTAAGCACAAAGAGGAAGGGATGGGCGCACTGGACCTTTAAAAGCCACAGGTCGCCGACGCTGACGATAAGGGCCTGAATCAGGCCGATCGAGGCAAAGAGGGCCCAGCGGCCGACGTAGGCTCCTTTAAAGCTCAATGGTTCCACGGACTCGTCTCTGTCTACGTCGATTTTTATAATCGAAATAAGAATCATGCCGCCGACCCAAAGGGCCAGGTTCGTGAAAAAGGGCGTCATGGCGCTGCCGTAGTTCTCGCTTTGATAAACCACGTGTTCGTTGATCTTCACCGGACTTTCCATAAAGGTGGTAAATGTCTTTTCGTCCACATGGGTGGCCTCGCGAATTTTTTCGTAGAGGGGCCCTCGAGCCAACTGCCCCAAATCCTTTTGCAAGCCGGAAATGCTGTCTTGGGCCCGCTTCAAGCTATCCAAGCTGTTCGCCACGGTTTTGTGCGCCTCTTCGGTCATGGCCTCCATGTCGCCGAGCAGGCGATCAAATTCGTCCAGGAGCACGGGCATGGTGGATAAGCTTGCAGAAAAATGTCCTTCCACTTGATTCAGCAAATCGAAGCTTTGATTCATGATCGGAGGAACGCTGCTCCGAAAATCCAGTCTTAAATCGTCGAGGGCATCGGAGGATTCCTTCAGGCGATTTTGAATCGTGCGGTGGCTGTCTTCGAGAGAGATTCTCGCCGATTTTATGGCCGCATTTTGCTCCCTCGCGGCGTCCAAGAGGGCGCCGTTCCTTTTATTGATTTGCTGCCAACGCCCTACGACATCCAGGGGCCGCGCCTCTTTCGGTATGGGCGAGAGCGTGTCCAAATCCCTCAGAATTCGTCTGTTTATGTCGTTAATCAATTCCATGTCCACGAGACTGCGCTCGATGCGCTGTTTTTCATAAGTAAAGTCTCGGTCCAAAGATAAGTACTTTTTCTCGGAATAGGTGTCGGCCATGCGCGCCATGCGATCCATGTCGTCCATCATGTTTTCGTAGGCGCCGGCGATTTTTTCACTTTGCCGCCGGGTCTCTTCCAGGAGCGCCGAAGCTTCATCTAAAGTGATTTCGCCTTTTTTTACCGCATCCTTTAAAGCCGAGACGTCCTTGCGGGCGCCGCGGCTCAATTCCGACAGGCGATTCAGCTCGCCGTCCATGTTTTTTAACACCGTTTCATATTCCGCCAGGTTTTGACTCACCTTGCCCAGGCTTTGAATGGCGTCGTCGCGCTTTTCCTCCGTCTCGCCGCGGAAATCCGTCGTGGCCTTCGCCACTTTTTCCCCTAAAATCTCCGAACTCATGGCCACGAAGCGACTGTCGATTTGTGCTTCCAGAGTACCGAGCCCTGTGGAGGTGATCTTCGGCGCGATGGCGTTGAGTTTTTCGTTGACGTAGTAATCCAGGGCCGGGAAGCGAATGGCGCCTTCATCTAAAATGGACAGAAAAGACGAGGAAAAATCCGAAGGAATGACGATGGCGGCGTAGTAATCCCCCGCCTTTACTCCCTCGATGGCCGCCTCTTTATCCACAAAGGTCCACCCGAGCTGGTCGTTCTTTTTTAGTTCCGCCACGATTTCGTCGCCGGCATTAAGGTCCTTCCCCTGAAAGGGCACGGCGGTGTCTTCGTTGGCGACAGCGATCTTTACCTGATCCAAATTTCCGTAGGGATCCATGTTTGCGGCAATATTGAACCACGCGTAAAAAGACGGAAGCAAAGAAATGCCCACGAGAACGAGAAGTGCCGCCTCGTTGGTCAGTATCCGCTTAAAATCCCGTTTTAAAATTGTCATTACTTTTTTCATAAAGGCTCTTTCCAAAATACGATTGATCCGTACCGGTCGCTAAATGGTTTTCTCCGATTTATAATTTTTACCCGCCACAGGGGCAAATACACAATCTTCCGTTCTTTTCCTTCTCCATTTATTTCCCATATTTTGAAAATAAAAAAAGACAGGCCTCAAATCAAAACAGGATCTCCGCAGAGATCCCATGGCTGTTCATCTATGATTGTTTTACATTGCGAATTAACTTCGTAAAAAGCAGAAGCAGGCCGCCGAAGAGGACGCCGATAATCAGGCCCTTTGCCAATGTCAGCGCAAAAAAGAACAGCGACAAGGCGACGATAAGCCCGCCGTGAAGCATCGGCCCGCCGAAGAGCACTTCTTCGCCTTCAGGAGATATGCCCCGGCCGCGGCGCAATTCAAGGTGAAAGACGACAAAGCCGATCCCCGCAAGGGCCATGCCCCATGCGGCGATGAAATTCGTGGTCGCCCGCATAAATCCCGCGGCCATTACCCCTTGCCTCAATAAAATCATGGCGATGCCGAGAATGGCATAGCATCGTAATCTTTTTTTATTCAAACTTTGCAAATTCATTCCCCATTTCTTTCACGGTTTTCTACATGATTTTAACACAAATCCCGTAAAGGGCAATAAAAAAAGCGCAGATTCCTCCGCGCCTTTGTGTCTTAACCGATGAGCATAAAAATGAAGTGCGCTGCGATGCCCGCCGCCAAGCCGCCGATGGTGTGGGACAAAATTGCTTTGCCCGCCAATTCTCTGGAATCCAAGGCGTCCATCATGGCGATGTGGGTGCTTAAATAACCGGACCAGCACATGCCCATGGCCGTAAAGACGGCGATGTCGTTGGGCAGGGCCACGCCCGTTGCAATAAAGTTCGGTACGAGGGAAATCGCCGCCCCGACGGCGCCAAGTGCCGTAATGGGAAAGGCGATGGCTTCCGGCGATTGGAATCCGAAAATCGGTTCAAAGATAAATTGCAGCTTTTGACCGACCAAGGGCAAAAATTCCACGCCTTCGTAGGCCGCGCCGGTGTATTGGCCACCCTCGCCGGGTCCGAAAGTAATCATCATGACGAAGGTGCAGACGATGAGCACGCCGGGGATGACGGACACGCCCATATCCACGCCGTTTCTTCCCCCTTCGAGGAGCGCATCCAAGGTGCGTTGGAAGAGATTGCCTTCGCGAATGTAGCGGAATTCATTTTTGCCTTCGAGATCTTCCGCCGTCAAGGTTTCGTCGTAGGGATCTTCAGCCGCGTCGCCGTAATATTTTTTCGTTTGAATCAGCATCAGGCGCACGCTGACGACGGAGCCGATCACGGCGCCGAGATTTCCTATAATGGCCGGCGCGATAAATTCCTCGCCTTGGGCAATCATAAAGGTGGTGACGATGAGGCCCATGCCGAAAGAAGTCCCTAAATTGCAAAGGGCGGGCACTTGATACTTCCTAAAGTATTGGGTAAAGGTCTTGTCCTTTGCAAAGGAAATAATCGCCGGATTGTCCGACAAAAAGGTGGCCACGGCACCGGTGACACTGGCACCGGGAAGTCCCCAGACGGGTTTCATCAAGGGCGCGAAGATTTTATTAATCAGGGCGATGGCGCCGAATTCCGACATGACGCCGCTAATGGCGCCTGCCAACACGGCCATGGCCATAATTAAAAAGACCGTCGACAAGAGCAGATCGTGGGCCGTGGCCATCATGGTCTTGAACATCATGCCGACGCCCATTTTGTGACCGATTAAATAGAATCCGCCGAGAAGTATAACGAGAAACACAAAGGTCTCGACACCTATGGCTTTTACTTTCTTCTTTCCGTTCATGCTGTCCATAAAAACCTCCGTACACCTGTTTGCGCCTAAATTTTTCGGATTCATCTCCGGTAACAGAGAATTGATTATTTAAATGTATATTATAATCGAATTTCTCTACGAGATCAATCAAATCTTCACGGCCTCTTAAGGAAAAATAAATCGCCCAACTCCTTTTTTATGACGACTTTTTCTACGAGAATTTATCTCTTCTTTCAATTAACTACGTCTCGATGAAAAGCATTCTATGAACCGGAATCCCGACCCCGACCGTCCTTCCCGTCAAAAATAATTTTTCCTCCTATCGTTCTTTCGTGCGTGAACCTCCGCCTTGGGATTCGCTTTATCGTCGATGCGGCGGTTCGCTTCCCTTGTTTCGTCGACTTTCCCGCCTGCCGAAGATGGGCGCGCAAAATCGGGCCGGGTTAACCATTGCAACGGCTGTCCCTGAAAATTTCGACCATCGAATCATTCGGTCCGCACATTTTAATGAAGCTTCGTCATTTTTCTCACCTTTGATTTAAAAAACAGCCGAAAATTTTTGCCTCGGACCGTGAAAGTTTTAACTTTCCCCTTTTCCTTCGTTCATTTTTTTGTTTTTTCAATTTACATCCGCCAATATTGTTGTTTGTCGACAAAATTCTTTAGAAATTGTGTTTTTGATAGAATTCTGAAATTCACCTACCATTTTCAGAACCCTTTGTATATAATGTTTTTTGAGGACGAGGAAGCCCGATGTGTTAACGTTTTCACACAACCCTTCCCCGCACCTGTCGGTCCGCCGACAATAGAACATCATCTCGAAAGAATGTTAAGGAGTGTGTACATGACCGAAAAAGTCTATAAGTCTATGGACGGTAACGAAGCGGCGGCTTATGTCTCTTACGCTTTTACCGAAGTAGCAGCAATTTTCCCGATTACCCCTTCTTCCCCCATGGCAGCCTCAGTCGATAGCTGGGCAGCTGACGGCAAGAAGAATCTTTTCGGACAAGAAGTACGTTTAGTAGAAATGCAAGCCGAAGCAGGTGCTGCAGCTACCTTGCACGGTTCGCTGGAAGCAGGCGCATTAACCACGACCTACACCGCATCTCAAGGTCTGGCCCTGATGATCCCCAGTATGTTCCGTACCGCCGGTTCTCTTTATCCGGGCGTTATGCACGTTGCCGCTCGTACCTTAGGTTCCCACGTTCTTTCTATTTACGGGGATCATTCCGACGTTATGGCTTGCCGTCAAACAGGCTGGGCCATGCTCGCATCCGGCGATGTTCAAGAAACCATGAACTTGGCCGCCGTCGCCCACTTGGCAGCCATTGAAGGCAGCGTACCCTTCATGCATTTCTTCGACGGTTTCAGAACCTCTCACGAAATTCAAAAAGTCGAAGTCTTCGATTACGAAGATCTGGGCAATCTTTTAAACTGGGATGCCGTCGAACACTACAAACAAAACGCCATGAATCCGGAACGCCCGAAACAAAGAGGGATCGTTCAAAACCCGGATACCTATTTCCAATCCAGAGAATCCATTAATACCTTCTACGACCGTCTTCCCGAAATCGTAGAAAGCTACATGAACAAAGTCAACGAATTAAAGGGCACGGACTATCGCCTCTTTAATTACTACGGCGCAGACGATGCAGAACACGTCATCGTCGGTATGGGTTCTGTCAGCGGTTTGGTTAAAGACACCGTCGATCGCTTAAATGCAGAAGGCCAAAAGACCGGTTACTTACAAGTACACCTCTATCGCCCCTTCTCCAAAAAACATTTCTTAGCTGAAATGCCCAAGAGCGTTAAACGGATTTCCGTCATCGACCGTACCAAGGAACCGGGCGGCAGAGATCCCTTGTATCTCGACGTTTCCGCTGTTTACAACAATACCAAAGATGCGCCTGAAATTTACGGCGGACGCTACGGCCTTTCCTCGAAAGACGTTGACCACGCACAAATTAACGCCATCTTCGAAAACTTAAATCAAAACGAACCGAAAGACGACTTCACCGTCGGTATCGTCGACGATGTTACCTATCGTTCCTTGCCGGTGGATCGCAGCTTCGTTATTCGTAATCCCAAGATCATCAACTGCAAGTTCTGGGGTCTGGGCGGCGACGGTACCGTCGGTGCCAACAAAAACTCCATTAAGATCATTGGCGACAACACGGATATGTACGTTCAAGCTTACTTCGAATACGACGCCAAGAAGACCGGCGGGATCACCAAATCCAACCTGCGCTTCGGCCACGAACCGATTCGTAACAGTAATGCCGTTACCTACGGCGACTTCATCGCTTGCCACAACCAAAGCTACATTACCCGCTACGACATCGTCAACGAAATTCGTCCGGGCGGCGTCTTCTTAATGAACACCACTTGGGACGACGAAACCCTCGCCGAACACCTGCCTAACAAGGTTAAAAAGTATTTGGCAGAAAACGACATTCAATTCTACACCATCGATGCCGTTGAATTGGCTGAAGAAATCGGCTTAGGTCGTCGTACCAACACGATTTTGCAATCCGCATTCTTTAAGCTCGCCGAAATCATCCCCATGGATGAAGCCGAACGCTTAATGAAGGAATTCGCCAAGAAATCCTATCAACACAAGGGCGACAAGATCGTCAACATGAACTACAAGGCCATCGAAGTGGGCTATCAAAACCTCCACAAATTCGACGTTCCCGCCGAATGGAAGAACCTCACCGTGGAAGAACCGAAAGTCGATCCGACTTTATCGGATTACGTCCGCAACATGATGCTTCCCATTACGGAACTTCACGGGGACGATCTGCCCGTATCCGCATTTAAAGGCTACGAATCCGGCTACATCCCCTTGGGTACCTCGAAATTCGAAAAACGCGGCATCGCCGTTCACGTACCCCGTTGGCAACCGGATAACTGTATCCAATGTAACCAATGTTCTTTCGTCTGCCCCCACGCAGCCATTCGCCCCTTCTTGTTAAATGAAGAAGAAGCAAAGAACAAACCGGAAAACTTCCGCAGCCTCCCCGCCAAGGGCTTCGATCAATACGAATTTGCCATTCAAGTGGATCCCCTCGACTGTACGGGATGCGGCAACTGTGTACAAACTTGCCCGGCTAAGGAAAAAGCACTTGTCTTCGAAGGTTTCGAATCGCAACTTCCGGAACAAGAAAACTGGGATTACGCCATGACCTTGTCCCACAAGGAAAATCCCATGAACAAGTTCACCATTAAGGGTAGTCAATTCGAACAACCGCTCCTCGAATTCTCGGGCGCTTGTGCCGGCTGTTCCGAATCCCCCTATGCGAAACTTCTCACCCAACTCTTCGGCGACAGAATGTACATCGCCAATGCCACGGGCTGTTCCCAAGCTTGGGGCTGCGCATTCCCCATCGCACCTTACACCACCAACCACCAAGGCTTCGGTCCCGCATGGTCCAACCTGTTGTTTGAAAACAATGCGGAATTCTGCTTAGGTCTGTACCTGGCTACCGGTCAACAACGTGAAAAGGTCGCCATGGAACTGGAAAAGGTCAACGCCGCCATCGACGACAAGGAAGCAAAAGCTGCCTTTAAGGAATGGGTCGACAACTACAATGAAGGCGAAGGCACCCGCGAACGCAGCGACGCCGTAATCGACGCACTGAAACGTTTGGATCTCGACGGCGAAGCGTTAGTCGCAAGAGACTATGTCCTGGCTCACAAAGAACAACTGACCAAGAAATCCTTCTGGATGTACGGCGGCGACGGCTGGGCATATGACATCGGCTACGGCGGATTGGACCACGTCCTCGCAACCGGCGCCGACGTCAACGTACTCGTCGTTGACAACGAACTTTACGCCAACACCGGCGGTCAATCTTCGAAGGCTACCCCGAAGGGTGCTGTCGTACAATTTGCCGCTGCCGGTAAGAAGACCGCCAAGAAAGACTTGGGTCTGTTGGCCATGAGCTACCGCGACATCTACGTCGCCAAGGTCGCCCTCGGTGCCAATATGAACCACTTAATCAAGGTCATTAAAGAAGCCGAAGCTTACGACGGACCCTCTCTCATCGTCGCCTACTCGCCCTGTATCAACCACGGTATTACCAAGGGCATGGCTTATGCGACGAAACAACAAAAAGAAGCCGTCGAAAGTAACTACTGGCAACTTTACCACTACAATCCTGAGCTCATCGCCAAGGGCGAAAATCCCTTCAAGATGGATTCCAAGGAACCCTCCAAGTCCTATCGCGAATTCCTTATGAGCGAAAACCGTTACGCATCCTTGCTCCGTCGCTCCCCCGAAGAAGGCGAAGAACTTCTCGACGCTTCGGAAGAAGATGCAAAACAAACCTACAAACGCTACAAAGAACTGTCTGAAGAAAACTAATCTCAGCTTTTCTCAAAGGCCCTCGCTTCGGCGGGGGTCTTTTTTCGC